>DATHAW010000327.1:0-3207 GCA_035296465.1 Spirosoma sp. | reverse complement strand
AGAACAAAACTGTCTGTCGTTTTGCGGGTAAGAGGTCGAATACTCGATCCATTTCATCGGCAAAACCGAGTTCGAGCATTTTATCGGCCTCGTCCAGCACCAGAATTTCAACGTCTGATAGGCGTAGGGCGTTGGACGACACAAGATCCAGCAACCGACCGGGCGTTGCAACCACAATTTCGGCCCCATGTACAGCCATCATTTGCGGGTTAATGGCCACCCCTCCGTAGACTGCCACCGTCTTAACCGGATTCGGCAACCCAGCGCCGAATGTCTGAAATACCTCCGTTACCTGAGCGGCTAGTTCGCGCGTTGGCACCAGCACCAGCACGTTGACTTTCTTTGTCTTAACCGTCTTAGCCCGGTGAAACAGTTCGAGGATGGGCAGCACGAAACTGGCCGTTTTGCCCGAACCGGTTTTGGCAATGCCCAAAATATCTTTCCCCTGCAAAACAGCGGGTATAGCATCCTGCTGAATGGGATATGGTTTCGTGTATTGCTGTTCGGCTACGGCGTCGACGAGTGGCTTTGACAGTCCGAGGGTTGAAAAGGACATAGGTTATTTATTATTTTTTCCGCTACGCTTAATCGGCCGACCGTACTTCAGCATTTTTTCAGCGGCATGGTCGCGCCGAATGTTTACTTTCTGGTTCTTGGCCGCTTTCTCGTGAAACGCCGGGCCGACATCCTCCCGTTTAGGGACTTTCGGCTCAATAATTTTCATGTGTACTTTTGGCTGCTCATCCTCAGTGAGTTCGTCAGACACTACCAAGCTATCTGGCAACGGCAGCACGGGAACCTGGTACTTCATCAGTTCCTCAATAGCTTTCTGCTGCTCTATCTCGCGCTCGGTAACAAACGAAATTGCAATGCCCGTCTTGTCGGCGCGACCTGTGCGCCCAATCCGGTGAATGTAGTTTTCAGGTACGTCGGCGGTCCCGCGTCCGGGCAGATCGAAGTTGATAACGTGCGACACCTCGGCTACGTCCAGACCGCGGGCAATAATATCGGTCGCAATCAGAATACGATACGTACCGGCTTTGAACTGGTTAACCGCATCAAACCGTTGGTTCTGCGCTTTGTTGGAGTGAATTACCCCAATCTGCTCACCAAAATCAGGAGCCAGTTCGTCATACAATTGATTCGCTAGCTGCTTCGTCGCGACAAACACCAACACCTTTGTCATCTCGGCATCCCGGCGCAGCAACAGATTTAGCAGGTTCACTTTCGTATAAAAGTTAGGTACCCGATACAGCCGCTGGTCAATACTCTCCAGAGGAGTTCCGGCGGGGGCAGCCTCTACTCGAACTGGATTCGTGAAGAACGTGTACATCAACTCAGAAACCTCATCGGTGAGCGTCGCGGAGAAGAGCAGGTTCTGGCGCTTGGGTGGCAGCAGGTCGAGAATATTCTTGAGTTGGGTACGAAACCCGAGGTTTAACATCTCATCGACTTCGTCGATCACGAGCCGCTTGATAGCCTTCGACTTCACGGCACCACTCATCAGCAAATCGACCAGCCGACCGGGTGTAGCCACCAGCACATCGGCTCCCTGCTGCACCTCGGCGGCCTGCGGTTTCAGGTTTACGCCCCCATACACGCCTACGGTCAATACATTCATGTAGGTAGTAAGCGCACGAACTGTTTCAACCACCTGCACAACCAGCTCTCGCGTGGGCACAATAATGAGCAGTTGTGGAATTCGGCTCGTTGAAAATTGAAACAGCCGCAAACACGGCAGCAGGTAGGCAATGGTTTTTCCGGTACCCGTCTGGGCAATGCCGCACACATCCCGCCCCGACATAGCCACCGAGAATACCCGTTCCTGAATGGTTGTCGGTGCCGTATAGCCCAAGTCGCTGAGGGCGTTGAGCAGGGGATTGTTCAGATTCAGTTCGTCGAACGTCATAACGATTGGCATCAAATAAACCACAAAGGTACGTTTAATCCATAAGCCGTACTTTTGTAGTATGATATCCAATCCAGAACACGCGCAAATGTTAGCCCATCTGGGCATCACGGCGCTGAACCCCATGCAGGAGGCAGCGCTGAACGCCATCCGGCAGGACAACGATACGTTCCTGATTGCGCCCACAGGGTCGGGCAAGACGGTGGCGTTTCTCCTACCGGTGCTGGCCTTACTTACGCCCGAACGTACAAAGGTGCAGTGCCTGATTCTGGCCCCGTCGCGCGAATTGGCTATGCAGATTGAGCAGGTTTGGAAAAAAATGGCGACGGGCTACAAAGTGAACGTTTGTTACGGCGGACACTCGGTTGAAACGGAGATCAATAACCTGAGCAACCCGCCCGCCCTGCTAATTGGCACTCCCGGCCGTATCTGCGACCATATTGAACGCCGGTCGGTGGCGCTGGATGGTATTCATACGCTGGTGCTCGATGAATTTGACAAATCGCTGACGCTTGGCTTCCACGACGAGATGGCTTTCATTGTCCGAAACTTGCCTAATCTGCGCAAGCGGGTACTGGTTTCAGCTACGTCGGATGTCAATATTCCCCATTTCGTCCGGCTCCACGCACCCATTACGCTAACGTTCTCAGCCGATGAGGACATCGCCCCGGACCTGACCTTAAAGTTGGTTTACTCGCATGAGAACGATAAAATTGACACACTCTTTAGCCTGATTTGCTCGCTCAATTCGGAGGCCGCCCTCATTTTTCTGAATCACCGTGAAGCGGCTGACCGTACCAGCGAACTGCTGCACGAAAGGGGAATTTTCTCGACGGTGTATCATGGCGGACTGGAACAGGTCGACCGCGAGCGTGCGCTGATTCAGTTCAGAAACGGCAGCGTTACGTATCTGGTAACGACTGACCTGGCGGCCCGCGGTCTGGACATTCCCGAAGTGAAGCACGTTATTCACTACCATCTGCCGCAAAAAGAACACGAGTTCATCCACCGCAACGGCCGAACGGCCCGGATGCACCGCACCGGCACAGCCTACGTAATCCTAGGTCCCGATGAGCCCCGCCCCGATTTCATTCCTGAGTCATTAGAAGAACTGACTTTACCAACTAGTATCACGCTGCCCAAACCACCCGAGTTTGTTACGCTCTATGTTAGTGGTGGCCGAAAAAACAAGCTCAACAAGGTTGACCTAGTGGGTTTTCTCTCACAAAAAGGCCAACTCGACAAAGGTGATCTAGGCCGGATTGAGGTGCAGGATTTCATGTCTTTTGTGGCGGTCA
>DATHAW010000326.1:0-2062 GCA_035296465.1 Spirosoma sp. | reverse complement strand
GAATTGGGAGAGGCCATCTTTTTCCAGATTATAGTCTTCGTCAAACTACGGGCGGAAGACTATAATCTGGAAAAAGATGGCCTCTCCCAATTCCTCGATGATGCTCGTCAGGTTGGTGGCCTGCAGCGCTTATCGGCGGATCGTAAGACGCATTACGTTCCTAAAAAGCAGTTTATCTATACCGAGGGAGACCAGCCAATGCGTTTGTATTTCCTCAGGAGCGGCCGGGTTAAAACATCACGTACCAATAATGACGGCAAAGAATTAGTGACGGGGCTGTACGGAGCGGGCGAATTTTTTGGCGACCTGGCACTGCTCAGAGAATCAGATTATACCGACTCAGCCCTTACCCTGGAAGACAGCGAACTGGTTTATATTCCCCAGGACGATTTCCGGCAACTGCTGATGGCGCAGCCCGAACTGGGCCGGCAGTTTGTGAAGCTGCTGGCGGGGCGGGTTAGCGAAAAAGAAGACCAGCTGGTAGGTATGGCTTACGGGTCACTACGCAGGCGGGTGGCCGATGCGCTGTTGCGGCTTCAGGAACCCCTGCCAACCGGCGAACCCGCTCCACCCATTCGACTCTCACGCGATGATCTGGCAGCGCTGATTGGCACCGCTACCGAATCGCTGATCCGAACTCTTAGCGAATTCAAACAGGATGGCTTAATCGAAACGACTGGAGAAGGTATTCGTGTGTTGCAGCCCGAGAAATTACGCCGGGCCAACTGGTAATGTTTAGCCGCTGATTCTAAACAGCGGGTAAGCCACACATACCCGTAGTTTTATGCCGGAGGCAACGTGAGCCAGGAGTGGCACCTGCGCAGGGGCAGTTAACGCGGCTGCAGACTCAGGGCCGTTACGTCAGTACGCCTACGGAATGGGCAGGTACACGCTGAACGTGGCTCCCTGACCGGGCTGACTAGTGGCCGTAATCACACCCCCGTGATTAGCCGCTACTTTCTCACAGATTGCCAACCCAACGCCGGTACCGGCAAACTCGTTTCTGCCATGTAATCGCTGAAAAACCTTAAAAATACGATCGACATACTTCTCATCGAAGCCGACCCCGTTATCCTTCACGTTGATTTGATAGTACTGCTTTGCCACACGAGTAGGCTTAAGTCCAGGTGGCAGATCAAGGACCTCTATCTGGCGGGCATTGATTTCAACGACCGGTTTCGTATTGACCCGGCGAAATTTAAGGGCATTACTGAGCAGATTCTGAAACAACTGACTCAGTTGAGCAACATTTCCTAAAACAGTCGGCAAGTCGCCCACCTGGATTTCGGCCCGGGTTTCTTCAATAATCAGTTCCAGGTCAGTCAGCACCTTGTCCACCACCGCCGAAAGCGCCACGGGGCCATTGGTGTCGGGCTGGATTGCCATGCGGGAGAAGGTCAGCAGATCACCAATAAGTATCGACATGCGGCTGGCCGCCGACTGCATGCGATTAATATAATCAACGCCCTCGCCGAGCAGATCGCCATAATGGTTTTTGAGCAGATCACCGAACCCCTGAATCTTACGAAGGGGTTCCTGCAAATCATGCGAGGCAATGTAGGCAAACTGTTCCAGGTTTTGGTTCGAGCGCTGAAGATCGTGAACCGACTCCTGTAATTCATGCGTTCGCCTTTGAACCAGTTGCTCCAGATCATCCGACAAATTCCGGTAGCGTTTTTCCCTCTCTTCGATCCGTTGCCGGGCTAAAACCTGCTCAGTTATAGTCTGGTGACTTTGTTCCAGTAACTCTATTTGCTGTAAATGAAACGAAATCAACTCAGCGAAGGCCGTGAAGAGGCCAATAATGCTGGAATTATTAAGGTTTGCCGGTTTTAAATCAATAGCACAAAGAGTACCGAAAAACTCGCCATTCTTCAAAAAAATTGGAAAGGAGATGTAACTCTGAAACCCATACCGCAAAGGGGTGGGATGGCTACAGTACTGCTCACTAGTCTGAACATGGTCAATGATAACGGCCTGATGAGTTCCACGAATTTCATCGCAAATGGTTGTTTCTACCTTTAATTCATCACCTGCCACCAAACCAAATTGAATATCATCG
>DATHAW010000325.1:0-5197 GCA_035296465.1 Spirosoma sp. | reverse complement strand
GTTGCCGTCGTGTTGTACACGACGCCTTCCTGCTGCAGATACCCCGCTGGCATCGTCGCGCCCCATTGCACCATGGAGGCCGTAATGCCCGCATCGTAATGTGCTTTGGACGTTTTGCCCGTTGTGAAACCCTTTAAGGCCAGCTCCGCTTTGATAAACTCAACCTCGGCGTAGGGCATCATCACGCCCAACTGCGGCAGCGTTTTCAGCGCATCGGCATAGCTTGAATTTCGGCCCACGGCGTACTCGGTCGTTGTCGAGTAGCCGCTTTCAATACCTTGGTAAACCGGAGCGCCACCCACCGTGACGGGCGTGGCCCACACGGCCCGGCGGGGGTCGTTGTCGGCATTCAATTTGCCCAGGAAGAACTTGGTAAAGTAGTTGCCATCGCGCCAATCGACTTGTCGGGCGTTGAAGTACTGATTATAGTACGGAAAGGTGCCCGGATACCGGAAGATGGCGTCGTCGGCGTTGCTACTCATGACTGGGTACTTGGTCGGGTCGGCCAGAATCGCAGTGATTTGTTGCGTAACGGCCACCTCGCCGTCGCGTTTTGCGATGCGCAGCAGCAAACGCAGCCTGAGCGAGTTGGCAAACTTCTTCCACCGCTGAATGCCCAGGTTCCGACCACCCGTCAAGGCATTGGCGTTGTAGACCAGATCACCAGCGTAGGTCAGGGCTCTGGTTTCGTCGAACAAGCTGTTAGCCGTTTCCAAGTCGTTCAGCATACGAACGTAAATGTCTTTCTGCTTATCAAACGGGGGCTTGAAAATACCCTCGGCGGCTTTGGTGGCCTGCGAATACGGCACGTCGCCGTACAAGTCAGTTAGAATCGAATACGCCCAGCATTTGTAGACGAGCGCAATGGCTTTGTAATTGGGTTCGTTCAGGCGGTCGGCGATGGCGTAGATATCCTCGATGTCGGTCAGGTAGCCGTAAAAGTTGCTCCAGACCCCGGCTCCGGGGTTCACAACGTAGCGGTGTAGACCGCTTCCGCTCGTGCTGGCGCGGGGCGCATCGACCTGCATCAGTTCGTGGGTAAACGAGCGGGCTGCATTTACCGACGTGTTGACGATCCGGTACTGCAACTGCCCCAGCAGCACGCCCGGCGTAATCTCGCTGGGGCGGTTGGGGTCGGTGTTTAGTTCCTCGAAACCCTGGGTACAGGCCGCCAGCAGGGTTACTAATGTGAGAATAAAGAAGCGATATATCAGTTTGCGTATTTGCATCAGGATGCGAGATTAGAGCTTGAGCGTCAGATTGATACCGATACTTCGGGTCGAGGGAAATTGAGCCAGTTCGACGCCGGGCGTCAGCGTACCGCTGTTGAGGTTGCCGCCCTCGGGGTCGAAGCCCGGAAAACGGGTGAAGTTGACTAAGTCCCGGCCGAAGAGCGCGATGCTGGTTTGCCGAACACCGAACCGGCTCAGCAAACTCGGCGGCAGATTAAACTCAAACCGGGCTTCCCGAATTTTCAGGAACGACGCGTCGAAGATGTTGGTCTCGGCGTTGGTGATCTGGTAATAATTGTCGTAGTAGGCGCTGGCCGGTACATTTACCGTGTTGGGCGTAAATGTACCATCCGCCTGCCGAACGACGCCCTGCCCCACAATGCCCTCGTCGCGGCCCGGTAAGGTCACCCGCGTCTTACCCAGCGTATTGTTTTTGTGGTTGGTTTGCGAGTAAAGACTGCCGCCCTTCTGTCCGTCGAGTAGCACGCTAACCCGGACCGTTCGAATCAGAAATTCATTGGCTAAACTCGCTCGCCAGTCGGCAAAGGCGTTGCCTCTCTTTTTGGCAACCGGATCGAGCGGGGCTGGCAGGCCCACCGACGAGTAGATGATCTGACCGTCGGGTGCACGCTGGAAACCCCGCCCGTACAGGTCGCCCATCAAGCCGCCCACGCGGGCTTCAATGGATACGTTGGTATTGTGCGCATAGATGACCTGAGTGGTGATGCCAGCCGCCAGTTCACGCACGTAGCTGCGGTTGCGTGACCAGAGCAAGGTCGTGTTCCACGTAAAGTTCGGCTTAACCATCGGTTTGCCAGTCAGCTTAACCTCGACGCCCCGGCTGTTGATTAATCCGGCGTTGATGACGGCGTTGGCGAAGCCCGACACGGGATCGAGCGGAATGGCCAGTATTTGATTGCGGCTCCGGTTGTCATAGTAGGCCACGTCTAAACCCAGCCGATTGCGGAACAACCGCCAATCAAGACCCACTTCATAGCTCGACGTGATTTCGGGTTTGAGATCGGCGTTAAACAGCGTCGATGGGTTCGTGAAGCTGTTGCCGTAGATCCTGTCGTAGTAGCGGGCCGTCTGGTAAGGGCGGGTGTCATTACCGACCTGTGCCCACGACGCCCGCACCTTAGCGAACGAAACCGCGTTCGGCAGGGTGAACAACTCGTTGAGCAGGAAGCTGGTGCTGACAGACGGGTAGAAAAACGAGTTGTTGCGGGCGGGCAGCGTACTCGACCAGTCATTGCGGCCCGTTATGTCCACGAAGATCTTTTCGTCGTAGGACAACTGCGACGACGCGTACAGGCTGTTAATAGCCCGTTTGGTTTTCAGCGGATCAGCAACGGCCTGGTCCAGACTGTTGGAAATCTGATAAATACCCGGCTGCGCTAACTGGTCGGCGTAAAGACCCGCGAAATCGTAGGTTTGCCGCATCGCATTGCCGCCCGCCGAGGCCGTCAGGTTGAACCGGCGGGGCAGGCTGGCGCGGTAGGTCAAGAGAAAATCCGTGTTCGACTCGTAGCTGAATACGTTCTGCTCCCGGTACATCCCGCGCGGGAAGCGGGTCATGCTGAACGGCCGCTGCTGCGACCGAAACTCAAACGACATATCGACGCCGGAACGTACCAGCAGGTCCAGTTTGTCGGTGATCTGATAAGTCGCCGACAGGTTGCCAATCAGCCCGTGCTTGTTCATTTTGTTCAGCATCTCATACATGCCTAAGTACGGATTGTCGGGCGTGGGGTTGAACGGGTTACGTTGTTGCACGTTTTCTAAACCTGGCTGCCAGTAAGGTTTAAACCACTCAGGCCGGATGTTGGGGGCCGTGCCCAGAATCAAAAAGTACATCAGCGACTGGTTGTTGTAGCCGGCTAAGGGCAGGTTGTCGCTTCGTTTGTTGCTGTAATTAGCCCGTCCGGTAATCCGGAGCCGACTGGCAATTTTCTGGTTCACCGACAGGGCCGCGTTCAGCCGCTCGAAGCCCGTATTCGGAATGATCCACTTGTTTTTAAGGTAGGTTAGCGACAGCCGCGCGGAGCCGTTTTCGCCCCCGCCTTCCAGCGAAATGTTGTTGGAGTGCGTCGTGCCGGCCTGGAAAAAACCCGAGATGTAATCGCGGTGGGCTACCCAAGGCGTTCGCTCGGTCGGCTTGCCGTCGGGCGAATTTGGGTTGTACTGGTAATACGATTGTCCGTTAAACTTCGGACCCCAGGCCCGCCCGGCTGCCACAGTCGTGCCGGTATTGGCTCCGTCGGGACTGTCGCCGTAGGAGAAATTGGCGCTCGTGCGACCTTCGCCGTATTCAAACTGGTAGTCGGGCCAGCGGTTGACCTGGTCGATGTTGAAGTTACTGTTGATCGTAATGCCAATGCCCTTATCCTTTCGGGCACCCGACTTGGTCGTGATGATGAGTGCGCCACCGGCGGCCCGGCTACCGTAAAGCGCGGTAGCGCCTGGTCCTTTGAGCACCGTTACGGTTTCGATGTCGTCGGGGTTGAGGTCCGATACGTTCGAGCCGTAGTCAACCGGGCTGTCAGCCGACAGGTGCGAGTTATAGCCCGTGCCAGTAATCCGGTTGCTGATCGGAACGCCATCCACCACGATCAGCGCCTGGTTGTTATCGAGGTTGAGCGACGACTCACCCCGGAGCGTAATGCGCGATGAACCTACCGGACCGGCCCCGGTGCCTTGGATGTTCAACCCCGCCACCTTCCCCGACAAGGTATTGACCCAGTTGTTTGTTTTGGCGTCAATAACGGCGTTTTGGTTCACCGTCTGGGCGGCATACCCCAGCGATTTTTCTTCCCGCTTGATGCCTAGTGCCGTCACGACGACTTCGTTGAGCATCTGGTTGTCGACCCTGAGCTGAAGAATAAGGGTCGTCTGCCCCGTGAAGGGCACTTCAAGCGTGGTGTAGCCAATGAAGCTAAAAACCAATATATCCTTCGGGGTGAGCGCGTTGGGCGTGGTCAGGCTGAAGGTGCCGTCGGCGTTGGTGAGGGTACCTGTCGTAGTACCTTTAACAACCACATTGACGCCCGGCAACGGCTGGTTTTGGTCGTCGCGGACGGTGCCTTTAATGGTGGGCGACTGGGCGGACAGGGGCTGACCCGAGAGGGCCAGCAGAAATAGTAACGCGTGATAAAGCCGGATAATAAACGTAGACCTCCAAAAATTCATAGTCAGTTGGTTTGAACAATTCACCCCAAAAGTACTTTGACAGGCAGGATAGTCTGGTTATTGTAATGTTGCTAAATAGTTAATTATCTGTATGTTACTTGAGAATATATGGCCTTCACAATTGGGAAACCTAGTTTATTGTAGACATGTCTTTGACTAACAAATTTAGCCCCAATCTGTGATCAAGAAGGTTTGTTGAATCAAATTAAAAAAAGGTACAAAGTAGCATAGGCGATTTTAGTGATTGCCTAATAGGATTGGTTAGCATCCTTGTATACCGTCTCGATGTGATTCAGGTGTCAATTTCAATGCGTCTACTTTTTTTCCTTGCCCAATTACTCGGCTTGCGATAAATCGGATTGCTTTAGGGCACTTACTCGATCTAAAATAGCTGACTCAAAATGAAGTGTTGTAAACCCATGGGTTTTTTCCTTGAAAATATCGTTTCTGAGAACTCAAAACGATGGCCAGCGTTTGGCTTCTGCTCGTTTTATGACATTCACTGAAGCGACATAATGACTACTTATCAGTTAGCGGGCTGATACAATTTTATGGTGCCATCCCCCTCACTGCTTACCACCAGCATACTCCGCCCATTCGGGCTGTTCTGGGCAGAAACAAACAGCACCCCTTCAGGTGCGTCGCCCGTTCTGACTAACTGCAGAAACTCAGGAGCCGCCGGATTGCTCAGATCGTAAACCGCAACCGCATCGGCCCGCTCCAGGCCCACAAAAGCGATGGGCTTCCCATTCATCAGGCCCACCGTGACGCCTTCG
>DATHAW010000324.1:0-1934 GCA_035296465.1 Spirosoma sp. | reverse complement strand
GTGTAGCGCGGGCCGGGCACGTTGTATTTATTAATGAACGGATTAGCCATTTAAGAAGCCGGACTGTAGTAAACAAATCCGGCTTTACAAAGGTCGCACGGGGTGGGCGGTGCGAACTAGACGTCCATCAGCCAGCCACCTGATTTCCATCAATCGATGACTCGCCGTACCCCCGGTTTTGGACGACACTACCTGTTCTGTAGGGGAATGACCAGCACCGGCATCTGAGCGTGGTTTACGACATCCTCGGCTACGCTGCCCGTGAAAAAATGCCAGAATCCCTTCCGCTGGCTGGTGAATAGGACAATCAGGTCAAATGAATGCTGTTGGGCGTGCTCGATAATGCCTTCGTGGACCACGCGGTGGGGCAGAATGGTCAGGTGGTAGTTGGTTAGCTGCCGGGCCTGAGCCAGTTCGTCAACCCACTCGCGGATGCCCTCCGCTACCCGGGGGTCGTGGGGGGTTGTTACGAACAAAAACTCCCGGTGCGAATCGACCGTCGACAATGGGTAGCTGAACTGCGATTTCAGGCGGTCGTCGGCATCGAGGGCAAACAGCACCTTTTTGGGAGCAAAACTGGGGTCGGCCTGTTTCACAACCAGCACCGGGCAGTCGCCGTTCTGCACAAAGTGCTCGGCGTTTGAGCCCATAAGCCACTCGGCCCAGCCATCAGCCCCGTGTGAAGCTAAGACCACCAGGTCGGCATCTTCGTCGGCTACGGCCCCATACAGGCCTTTTTCATGGCGGCTCAACACCGGCATAACCCGGACAGCATCGGTTTGGTGGCGAGCACAAAGCTCCTTCAGGGCCGATTGGGCTTTGGCTGTCTGCTCATCAAGATAATGAGCAATGGTAGTTGCGCCTTCGCTCAGGCCGGGGTCAACGATGGCGAGGGTCAGGTAATGCAGTACTAGCACATCTGCGTTGTACTGACGGGCCAGACTCACCGCAACGGGCAGAGCCACGTTGGCCTGAGTACTCAAATCGGTAGGCACCAAAATCGTCTTCATCGGTCAAAGCAGTTTAGTAAACAGGCGTTACGTCGATACCGACGGCGCTTCATTCACCCAAAGGTCATGGGACTAACCGGCTACTGTACCCATCACAATCAGCCGACCGGCTGATTGTGGTCACCGGATGCCGGATCGAATGGGGCCAATTTTGAGGAAAATTCCGGCGATGATGACGACTGCCACCCCGGCTACCGCTACCCATACCGTCTGCTACCACTGCGGCAGCGACTGCCCCGACGACTCCCCTGTTCTGGACAATAAACCCTTCTGCTGCGACAGCTGCCAAACGGTGTACCGCATCCTGAGCCAGCACCAGCTTTGCCAGTACTACGACATAGACCAGCCGGTCGGCCCGGTTCGTCCCGGCATTTCCCAAAAAGCCGTCCCTTCCGGGCGCGGCCATGCCAGGCTGGAGTTTCTGGACCACCCCGACATTGTGACTCAGTTGCTTGAGTTTTTGGGAGAGTCATTTGCGAAGGTTCAGTTCTATATTCCGACGATTCACTGCAGTTCGTGCCTGTGGCTGCTCGAACACCTGTACCGGATCAATCCGGCCATTGGGCATTCGCGGCTGGATTTCCTCAAAAAGCAGGTTCATATCAGCTATAACCCGGCCCAGCTGACCTTGCGGCAACTGGTTGAATTGCTTGGTTCAGTAGACTACGAGCCTCTGATCAGCCTGATCGACGTGGTTAAATCCGGCCAGAAAACAGCCAATCGCCCGTTTCTGTACCGGCTGGGTGTAGCCGGGTTTTGTGCGGGCAATATCATGCTGTTCAGCTTTCCAGAATACCTAGGCCTCAACGATCCCACGTTTAAAACCTGTTTAGCCTTATCAATCTGCTGCTGGCCATTCCGGTCGTTTTTTACTCGGCCTCGGGTTATTTTGAGTCGGTATGGGCCGGGTTGAGAAAAGGAATA
>DATHAW010000323.1:0-2227 GCA_035296465.1 Spirosoma sp. | reverse complement strand
GTGATGCCTTTTTTCGGATCTACGGTGTATAAGCCGGTATTGGCGCAGATCCAGAGGGTGCCCCGCCGGTCAGAAGCAATATAGAGGATATGGGCTTGAGCCAGCTCAGTAAACTGATTATACTGCGTATATGGCCTTACCTGCTCCTGCTTCTTCTCAAACAACAAAAGGCCTGGTTGACCACCTACTAACCATTGCTCAGGATCAACTGGGTGCAGGGTCCATAGGATATACCCCTGGGGAAGAGTTAGAATGGAACTGGCACCGGTAGTTTGTGAGTAACGAATGAATTGATTGCTGATACCGACATAGAGCGTACCCTGCTTATCAAGAGCTAATCCATGGGCGCGAGTAGAAGCATAACCACTCTTTACTATGGGCAACTTGTTTGGTGGGCCACCGGTCCGGTGGGAGGTGTACGGTCCCTGGTTCTCCAAATTGGCGAAGACCTGATCGCCCTGTACGTTTATGCCCCGAATAGGCGCTATACTAGCCCCCTTGTCAGTTTCCTGGTAAAATAATCGGTTAAAATTGTTCTTGGCCAGGTTGACCTGATACACGCCAAAACTGGTCCCTAACCAGAACAGGCCATTGCGGTCACGAAAAAAACTTCGGTTGGTAATCGGTACGCCCGGTGTCTGAGGGGCAATGGTCAGAATGGCTACTCCTGTTGAATCCCGCAAACTCATTCCATCCCAGACTAAACCGGTACGGTCAAAGGCGTAACAAACCGAAAAAATGGGCCGGTTTAACGAACTTAGCAACGATGTCGGCCACTTTCGCCGGTGGCCCGACTCGTCTACACTATAAAAGGCATCAGCTGAATAGAAAAATTCAATGCCAACGTTTCGCTGACCAAAACAGATAGTAATCGGTCCCTGCAAATGGGAAAACTGATGCACGATACGCCCCTCGGCTGTTAATTCAAGCAGCAGTTTGTCATCGGCTACGGCCCAAACGGTATTGCGGGCGGTGACCTGAAAGGCGGCCAGTTTCTTAAACTGCGGCAGGGAGACATACCGCAACCCAGTTTTCGGATGGTACGAAATTAAACGGACGGGTTGATCGTCCGTAAAAAAGATGGTGCCGTTCGCGGTGCTTAGCAGGCGCTGGGGAACATCAATCGGATTGGAGGGGCTTTTCTTTTTAAACTGTTCTTCAAAGGAAATCGCCTTATTCGTTAGGGGGTTGAACAGGGTAATCTGCGACTGACCGTAAGGCCCCATGAGCCACAACATTCCATCGGCATCTTGGGCAATGGACTGCACATCGTCAAAATTGAGTCCATTACGCTCTTTGGTGAAGATGGTAAATTTCTGACCGTCGAAGCGGTTGAGGCCCAACTTGGTGCCGAACCACATGAATCCCTGGCGATCCTGCAAAATGGCATTTACTTCCCGGTGCGACAGGCCCTGCTCTGGGCCATAGTGTTTCATTGAAGCCGCATATGGCCGGGCCGCGTTAGGCTGGGCTTGTGCTACCGTAGAGAAACAAAGCAGTAGAGCTATTACCAAATCTAACCCTTTATTGACCAAACTGAATCGTTGAGAACTAAACTCGGAGTGTATGTCAAAACAAGACAAAACAGCACTTAATTCACCATTCAAACCAGGACGGTTCGCAACTGTGGCTTTTAATACTGCCGTCATGAGCACATTGGTTTACTTGGGAAAAGCAAGATTGCCATCAGTATGACAAAACAACGTGATTCATATGATATTGCGCTAGCTAAGCGGGAGATTCAGATGATAAAACTGGACTGATAAAGTAAAGAATACGTTGCTTAGACAAGGCATTATCATATACGCGGCCGTTGAGAAATTGGTTTTAAGAATAATAACCAATCAAATCG
This sequence comes from Spirosoma sp., assembly GCA_035296465.1. Lineage (GTDB taxonomy): Bacteria > Bacteroidota > Bacteroidia > Cytophagales > Spirosomataceae > Spirosoma. The sequence continues at coordinate 375 of DATHAW010000323.1, read as the reverse complement.
GGCCGCTGGGCCGTTGTGGCTACAATATCGCATCGGCGGCCCGGTCCCAAACAAGCGAACTGCATGCAAGGTGAACAAGTCAGACAATGGGGCGTAATGAGACGTCGTCAAAGTCAAAAGCGTACGTGATCAAGTCAATGGCTGCAGGATAAAAAACTAGTGTAAATCTTTCTCACACGGATTGTAGTTGACAGGCACTAAAATTGCTACACGGGGTGCCAGCTGAAACTGGACGTTTAAATGAGCGGTAGTCGGGTAAGAAGGAGGTGGCCGATAAAGGGCCTTTTTTTGCGTTCAAAAAATCCGTTCAATTTATTAGTTCACGATTTTGCGTCAAGTTGAAGTTTTTCTGATCGCCAAACCTGATCTCTCATA
>DATHAW010000322.1:0-2173 GCA_035296465.1 Spirosoma sp. | reverse complement strand
ATGATCGGCACGACAGATGGCTACCTTGTATTTGATCCGGCCAGCCGAAAGCAACTTGGTACAATTGACAAAAAGCTGCCTTCGACCGACATAACCGCCGTAGCGGAAATAGCCGGAAGGCTTTGGTTTGGCTCTACCCAGGGCGCGTTTGCCCGGCGGCCCGACGGTATGTTTGACTACTATAACGGCGAACGCTGGCTGCCCGGTAACCACGTGACACAGATTGCTGCCGGACCGGGGAATACGGTCCTGATTCTGACAACCGCCGGACTGGCAAAGCTCGAAACCAAAGCCATGTCCCTACACGAGAAAGCCCGGTTCTACGAAGACCAGGTCAGGACGCGGCACATCCGTAATGGGTTCAATGCCTCGCGGGTACGGATGAAAAAAGGGGATGTGTCCACCGGTTATCTGGAAGATTCGGATAACGACGGCTTGTGGACGGCTATGTATCTGGCCGGGGAGATTTTCCGCTATGCCGTCACGAAAGAACCGGAAGCCCTGCAAAACTGCCGCGAATCGCTCGATGCGATGGAGCGGCTTTATACCATAACCCCGGTACCGGGTTTTCCGGCCCGGTCGTTCGAGCGGTCGGGGTATCGGGCCAAACTCCATGATGTGGAACGCTGGCAGCCCTCGCCCCAACCTGGCTGGGACTGGAAATCGACCACCAGCAGCGACGAAGTTATTGGGCATATCTTCGCGTTCGGGGCTATGGCCGAATTAGTGGATGATAGCCCCCTACAACGCCGGGCCATCACGCTGATGGATACGCTCATGAGCCATATTGTCAGCCACAATCTGTATCTGATAGACTTTGATGGAAAGCCCACAATGTGGGGTAAATGGAATCCGGCCTACGTGAATGCCTTTCCGGTCAACGTGGGCGACCGCAAACTGAATTCGTCCAACATCGTGGCCATGCTCCAGACGGCCTACCGGTTCACCAGAAAAGAGAAGTATAAAACGAAAGCCTTCGCCCTGATGCAGCAGCACGGTTATTTAGAAAACCTGATGCGCCCCATGCGCGTCATTGGCCGGGCGTCCGACGGGGCCGATGAACACAGCAAATCCCTGTCGGACGGCTGGAACCACTCCGATGACGAAATGTATTTTGTGGGTTACTGGGGCCTGTACCGGTACGCTTTTAATGACACACTCCGGGCACATTACAAAAAGGCCATTCTAGACCACTGGCAAATCGAACGACCCGAAAAAGACGGGGCCTGGAACCTATTTACGGCCCTTACGGGCACAAAAACTTTTGATCTGAACGAGGCCATCTGGTATTTGCAGGAACATCCGCTCGACCTCATTGATTGGGAAATCCGCAACAGCCACCGCAAAGACATCGAATTCCTTTCTGACAACTTTCGTCGGCAAACTACTAAAAAAGTACTGCCTCCCGATGAGCGACCCATTCAACGGCATAACAGCAATATGTTTACGCTGGACCGAACCGGCGGCAACGGCACCTCCGAGCATAGTGCGGGCGACATTTGGCTGCTGCCTTACTGGCTGGGCCGCTATTTAGGCGTGATCAGTGGGCCGGCAGGGAAGTGAGTTATCATTATTTATTACCATCAATGACTCACATTCGATGGTTATCCGGCAACTAGAATGCAGGTAGATGTACAATCGGGTCATGCCACTAGGGCTATATGGCCATTAGGCATGAAGGGTTTCATGGACTAGCCGCAAAGACGCTTCCATTTAGCCATCGGCGGAAAATTTTGTGGTTAAGGGATGTTGGATACCGCTTTATTTTTGAATTTTCTGCCGCAGAACAGCGGCCGTTCGGCGCAGTCGGGTTTTATGCGTAGTAGTAGTGATAATTCTTTACTTCCTAGAAAGCGAGCCTGTTGGTGAGGGTGTTCAGCCGCTGGACTTAAACTGGAACGTCTAGTGCCAGTCTGGTTGCAATAGGTCAGTATAAGGGAATCATTTGCCTATTTACTCATGATTGAGTATCCCTATCAATCCGCCATCACGGGTTAGGCGTAGATGGCGTATGGTATATAAAATCAAAACCTATCTGGCCCTGTTGGGGTGGCTGTTTCCCGGGTTGGGTGTAGCCCAACGGATTGACCATACCGCCTCATTTCGGCAATTGAGTCAGCCTACCTTCATCCGCCTTCACTACGACAACGACTTTTTCAGGGCCACTGACTAT
>DATHAW010000321.1:0-6734 GCA_035296465.1 Spirosoma sp. | reverse complement strand
CACGCTTATGCTGAGCACGAAGCCGACCCAATGAACCTGGCGCCCACCACCAGCACTACCGTTGCGCTGGCGCTCGGCGATGCCTTGGCCGTTAGTCTGCTCCAGGCACGGGGTTTCACCCGCAATGACTTCGCCCGTTATCATCCCGGTGGTTCGCTTGGTAAAAAACTGTATTTGAGAGTTGCTGATATTTTTCCCCACAATCCCTGCCCTTGGGTATCTCCCGACCGGTCGGTGCGGGATGTTATCTTCGAGATTTCGGCCAATCGTCTCGGTGCAACCGCCGTTGTCGATGACGCCGGCCTGCTGGTCGGTATCGTGACCGACGGCGATATCCGGCGTATGGCTTATGCCTATGATTCATTTCTTAGCCTGTGCGCCCGCGATGTTATGACACAGCAGCCCGTTTGCGTTTCCCCTGATGAATATGCTGTTGCAGCCCTGCAACTCATGCAGGAACGAAATATTACGCAGCTTGTCGTTGCCGATAATGGACAGGTCAAAGGCTTTATTCATTTGCACGACTTACTTAGAGAGGGCCTAGTATGAGTTTGAGTATTTTTTGTTTAAGTGAAACTGTATAACATTAAACAAATTCTACACCCCATTTTCCCCACAATGGGGGGAATTTTCCACAGTCCTCGCCCAAGCATATGACCGTACACAAAAAAGTAAGAAATTTTTAATTAAACTAATCAACTGTAAAACAGAGCGTTGTCTGTATCCGCTTCAGAATGAGATTACCCCAAAAAAAGCTGGTTGATTTTTTGTCTAATGAATAATCGAATTTAGTTCAATAGAGAAAACTTAAACAGCCATGACCGCAATCGAATTTACCAATCATATCGGGAAAGTGTCCAAGTCGTTGCGTCCGTTTGCTCTCCGACTGACTAAAGATGTCGAAGACGCTAACGACCTGTTACAGGATACATTGCTGAAGGCGTTTACCAATCGTGATAAGTATACGGATGGTACGAACCTCAAGGCTTGGTTATATACTATAATGAAGAATACGTTTATCACTAACTATCAGCGCATGGTGCGTAAGAATACATTTATTGACACAACGGATAACCTGCATTATATCAACTCAATGGAGAGCAGCACGGATAACATGGCCTACTCGTCCTTTGCACAAGACGACATAAACCGGGCTGTTAACGGGCTGGATGACACCTACCGGACGCCATTTATGATGCATTTTCGGGGGTTCAAATACCACGAAATTGCGGCCAAGCTTGATATTCCCATCGGAACGGTTAAAAACCGCATTCACATTGCCCGTAAAGAGCTGAAAGATCAGCTAAAGGTATATGCGCATTTCAACGCGTAACACAATGAGACTTTTGAAACGTGCATTCGTTTCAATAAATGATTGAGTAGTTTTTGGTTAAAAAAGAGGAAGGTTCGAAAAGTTGGATGGGTTTCCGTCCAACTTTTTTTTGTTACAAGCTGTTCAACCAACAGCCTGAGTTTGTCATTACGGAACAGTGATAAGATCGCCGTTGCTTAACGATAAACCTCGAAGTGGGCTAAACTCACTACTAATGCCCCAACGCGTTCTTGTAATTGGTGCCGGATTTGCCGGGCTGGCCGCTGCTACCAGCCTAGCCGACAAGGGTTATGATGTTACCCTCCTTGAGAAAAATTCCCTTCCGGGCGGGCGGGCACGCGTTTTCAACGCCAACGGTTTCACCTTCGATATGGGCCCAAGCTGGTATTGGATGCCTGATGTATTCGAGACGTATTTCGCCCGGTTCGGCAAAAAACCTTCCGATTACTACAACCTTGTCCGGCTCGACCCTTCCTATACCGTCGTCTTTGGCCCCGATGAAGCCGTTGACCTGCCCGCGGGTCTGGATAAACTTGAAGCTTTGTTCGAGTCGATTGAACCGGGCAGTGGCCAGAACCTGCGTAACTTTTTGAAGCAGGCCTCTTATAAGTATGAGGTGGGCATTAACAAATTCGTGTGGAAGCCTAGCCGGTCTGTCACGGAATTCATGAGCCTGAAATTACTCTATGACGTTTCCCGGCTGGATGTTTTCCAATCGTTTGCCACGCACGCCCGTAAGTTTTTTAAACATCCCCGCTTACTCGAAATTGTCGAATTTCCTGTCCTCTTCCTGGGTGCAACACCCCAGGACACGCCCGCCATGTATAGCCTGATGAACTACGCCGAAATGGCGATGGGAACCTGGTATCCAATGGGTGGCATGCATGAAATTGTGCGGGCAATGGTCAGTTTGGCCGAGGAAAAAGGCGTTAAAATGCTGCTTAACCAAACCGTGCAGAAAATCGACGTAGTGAATAGTAAAGCGACGCACGTGGTGACGGATGAAGGAATTTTTGAGACAGACGTAGTGGTAGCCGGGGCAGACTATAACCACGTAGAGACGGGTCTGGTAACGCCTGAGAACCGAAACTACGATGATGCCTATTGGAGCAAGCGCGTTATGGCTCCCTCATCGCTGCTCTTCTATCTGGGTATAGACAAGCGAATTCCCCGCCTTCAGCACCATAATCTATTTTTCGACGAGGACTTCAGGCGTCACGCACAGGAGATTTACGAAACACCCCGCTGGCCCAGCAAACCGCTTTTTTATGCGTCGGCTCCATCCAAAACTGACCCGACAGTAGCACCCGAAGGTTGCGAAAACCTATTTCTGCTCATACCTGTCGCACCTGATCTACCCGATGACGACGCAACCCGCGAGCGTTATTTCGATATAATTATGACCCGGCTTGAAGCCTACGTAGGTGAAAATGTTCGGGATCATATTGTGTTCAAACGCAGCTATGCGCACCGCGACTTTAAGAGTGACTACAATGCCTTTCGCGGTAATGCCTATGGTCTGGCCAATACGCTGATGCAGACGGCGTTTTTAAAGCCATCATTAAAGAACAAACGGGTAAACAACCTGTTTTACACTGGCCAGCTAACGGTTCCGGGTCCGGGTGTACCACCGTCGCTCATCTCGGGATTGGTGGTTGCTGATGAGGTTGCCAAAGAATTTCTATAACTTGCAAACCCAGCCCTGTCGACAGTCGCCGTCAATGGCTGGTTCTATCTCCTTCTACCCTATGATGGCGTTGTTCAATAAAACCGCCCTGGAATGCAGTAAGCTAATTACGGAGCATTACAGTACGTCGTTTACGTTAGGCATCAGGACCCTTGACCGTAAATTTCACTTACCTATCTACGCTATCTACGGATTCGTACGCTACGCCGATGAAATTGTGGATACGTTCCACGACTACGATAAAAAAACCCTGTTGTCCCGGTTCAAACGCGATACGTATCAGGCCATTGAAGAAGGCATTAGCCTGAATCCCATTTTGCATTCCTTTCAGTTGGTTGTGCGGCAGTATAACATCGAGCACGACCTGATCGAAGCTTTTCTGAGGAGTATGGAGATGGACCTTTACAATCTGGACTACGACGCTGACGGGTATAATGAATACATTTATGGTTCGGCAGAAGTAGTTGGCCTGATGTGCCTTCGGGTCTTTTGCGAGGGCGACTGCTCCGAATTTGACCGGCTCAGCCCCCCCGCCCGCAAGCTTGGTGCGGCTTTTCAGAAAGTGAATTTCCTGCGAGACCTAAAGAGCGATTTCGTGGACCGGGGTCGGACGTACTTTCCCGGCGTGGATTTTACTGATTTTGGGCTTGATGCCAAACAACTCATAGAAAACGACATTCAGCACGATTTTGACGAAGCTTACCTTGGTATTATGAATTTACCACAGGGCGCCAGAATGGGTGTTTATTTAGCCTATAAGTACTACCAGACGCTGTTTACCAAAATTAAGCAGGTACCCGCATCCCGCATTCAGACCGAGCGAGTCCGGGTGCCCAATCCGCAAAAAATTGCGCTGCTCGCACAAACGTACCTGAAATACAGGCTGAACGTTCTTTAGGAGGGTTAAGCAACAACGTAGCGTTGAGACTGTTACGTTTCAACAAACACACTAATCTATATATTACGTAGTTATCCGCCTGGCTGCCTGTTCGGGACTACGTAGAAGTCTGGTAGGGGTAAACCGGCCTATTTTCGCGCTATCTTTGCAGAATAACATCCTATCTACTGATGGTAGCCGACGCGACCCTTTCGCCGGAAGTACGCTCTCACTACGAAGCCGTAATTGGGCTGGAAGTTCACTGCCAGTTGCTGACCGACAGCAAAATATTCGCGTCTGATGCCAACGCGTTCGGGTCTGATCCTAACACCAATATCAGTGTCATTACGCTGGGCCATCCGGGCACGTTGCCCAAACTGAACCGCAAGGCCGTCGAATATGCCGTGCGGATGGGACTGGCCTGCAATAGTGAGATTACGCGCAACAATGTATTTGCCCGCAAAAATTATTTTTATCCAGATCTTCCCAAAGGCTATCAGCTTTCGCAGGACAAAGGGCCTATTTGCGTCGGAGGGGGCGTTTTGATTACCGCTAAAAGAGCTGAAACTGGCCAGACTTATCAGACAACGATTCAGCTCCACCACATTCACCTGGAGGAGGATGCGGGGAAATCGGTCCACGACGGTAGCCCCTGGACAACGAAACTAGATTATAACCGCGCTGGCACACCACTGATAGAGATAGTTACGGAACCTTGCCTGCGTACGGCGGAGGAGGCCGGGCAATTCCTGACCGAAATACGCCGGCTGGTGCGTTACCTACGTATATGTGATGGCAATATGGAGGAAGGATCACTGCGCTGCGATGTCAACGTATCCATTCGGCCAACTGGCGCAACGTATCTGGGAACTAAGGTTGAAGTGAAAAACCTGAACTCGATTCGAAACGTAATGCGGGCCGTCGACAGCGAATTTCGCCGTCAGGTCGAACTGACACATGCGGGCGAACGCCTTGTGCAGGAAACGCGCACATTCGACGCGCAAACAGGTCGTAGTCAGGCTATGCGCGAGAAAGAAACGATGAACGACTACCGCTACTTCCCTGACCCTGATTTATCGCCAGTCCTGATCACGGATGCATGGCTGGCCGACATTCGGGCGCAAATGCCAATGCTTCCCGCGGAACGGTACGAGAAATTTAAAACTTCCTACGGCCTACCCGACTACGACGCGGCTCTGCTGACCGATGCGGGCGAGTTGGCCGATTATTACGAAGCGGTTTGCATACAGACAACCAATTACAAGGCAGCTTCTAACTGGATTATGGGACCGGTAAAAGGGCAGCTTAACGAAAAAACCCTGCAAGAGCGTCAATTTCCGGTATCTGCCGAGCAGTTGGCAGCTCTTATTGCGTTAATTGACGATGGCACCCTGAGTCAGACGGCGGCTCACCAGGTGTTTTCGCTGCTGATTGGTAAACCCAATGCGTCGCCTGGCGACCTGGCAACAGCGCATGGACTTGTTCAGAACCGCAATACCGATGCGCTGTTAACGTTGGTAGAAGACGTACTGGCGACCTGGCCGGATAAAGTAGCACAGTACCACAAAGGCAAAAAAAACTTGCTGGGAATGTTTGTTGGAGAAGTAATGAAAAAATCGAAAGGGTCAGCCGATCCTAAATTAGTTAGTCAATTAGTAACGAAGCAATTACAGAAAACATGATACCAAAACTTTTTTTCTGCATAGCCATTGTTCTGGGCATCAGTTCCGTTGCGGGCGCGCAGACGACCAAGCCATTTACAGTTACGGGAAAGATTGAGAAAGCAGCACCCGGTAGTTCAGTGTATCTGGAGGCCAACTCACAGCCCACCCGCCGACTCGATTCGGCCAAGGTGCAGGCAGGAAATACATTTACGCTGAAAAGCCAGGTGGCCGACGGGGGCGAGGTGCTCGTTCTGAACGTGGGTGGTGGCCAAAAGTTAGCGCTGCTAGTTGAAGGGGGCGAAACGCTGAACGTAGTGGCTGATGGCTACCGTATGGACCCCAAAACTGGCCAGATGGGCAAAGCGACTGTTACCGGCTCCAAAAACATGGAGTACTACAACAAGCTGAATACGCTGCGCACTAGCATGGAAGCCCGAGTAGCAACCTGGAATAAGCAAGTTGCAGCGGCTACTGAAAAGAAAGACAATAAGCGGATTGCCCAGATTGAGCAGGAATACACAACCGCCGAAAAGGAGGTTGTCAATAACGTTAAGGCTATGCTGCCCGACATGGGCACATCGCTGGTAGCACTGTTTGCGCTGAATTTCATTAATATTGACACCGATTTTGACACATACGAAGCGCTGGCCCAGCGTTTTGGTAAAGAAAACCCAAACAGCCCGCACGCTAAATCACTGATTGGCCGGGTAGCCCGTATCAAAGGAGTTATGGTTGGCTCGTCGGCTCCCGAAATTACGCTTAACGATACCACCGGCAAAGCCGTTGCCTTATCATCGCTACGTGGCAAATATGTGCTGATCGATTTCTGGGCTTCCTGGTGCGGGCCATGCCGGTCCGAAAACCCAAATGTGGTCAGAATGTACAACAAGTATAAAGACAAAGGTTTCACCATTTACGGCGTATCGCTGGATAAGACCAAAGCTGACTGGCAACGGGCCATCCGCAACGATAACCTGCCCTGGACTCACGTATCGGACCTTAAATTCTGGCAGTCAGTTGCTGCGCAGCAGTATGGGGTTCAGGCCATTCCGGCCACGTTTTTGCTCGATAAAGAAGGCAAGATCATTGCCAAAAACCTGCGTGGCGATGCACTGGAGCAGAAGTTGGAAGAGCTTTTGAAAAGCGGACAATAGGTAAGCCGCTGCTGAGTTA
>DATHAW010000320.1:0-2122 GCA_035296465.1 Spirosoma sp. | reverse complement strand
AATTGAGAATTAATCGTTGTTGGTAATTGGGTGATGGAGTCGCTGGTGTTTACGTCCGGGGTGGCCAGCGATGAAACACGCAAGCACCCACATGCAAAAACAGAAACACACCGCGTCCTTGAGTACGTCCCCGACACTTGCCCTCATCGGCAATCCCAACGCTGGCAAATCGTCGCTGTTTAATCAATTGACTGGTCTGCGTCAGAAAACCGGTAACTTTCCCGGTGTCACCGTCGATAAAAAATTCGGTACGTGGGCCATTGATGCGCAAACGACCGCCACCGTTGTCGACCTGCCCGGTGTTTATTCCATCTACCCTAAGTCGTTAGACGAACAACTCGTTACTGACATCCTGGCTAACCCGGCCCACCCTGATTATCCCGACGTAGCAGTGGTGGTGGTAGATGCCTCCAATCTCCACCGGAATCTACTGCTGTTTACGCAGGTTGCCGATCTCGGCGTGCCTACAGTGCTTGCCCTAAACATGCTCGATGTAGCCACAAAGCAGGGCAAACAGATTAACTCTGTGCGGTTAGCCATGCGGTTGGGTGTACCGGTTGTGCGCATCAATGCCCGCACCGGCGAGGGAATCGACTCGCTCAAAAAAGCTGTATTGAGGCAGATGGAGCAACCGACGTTGCCTGATAAATTATTCTTCGACCCTGTTGACGAGGCATCTGACGTAATTGGCGATACTAAAGTACAGTATCAACTCACTAATAATTACCTCGCGCTACAGTACGTCATTCAGCATGATGGCTTCACTTTTTTAAACCGCTCCCAGCAGGTTGGGCTGGACACCATCATTGCCAAACATAATTTCAGCGAGCCTACCTTTCAGGCGGGTGAAACCATCACCCGCTATAAGCGGATTGCTGCCGTTGTGGCCGAGGCCGTAACCGACCAGCGTCCGTTGGGCCAGCCTACGTGGAGCCAGAGACTCGATCGGGTGTTATTGCACCCGATTTGGGGCTATGCCATTTTTGGATTTATCCTGCTAATGATTTTCCAGGCTATTTTTGCCTGGGCGCAGCCGTTTATGGATGCAATTGACGCTGGTGTTGCCTGGCTTAATGGTCAGTTAAAAGACAGTCTGCCGGCCGGACCGCTTACTGACCTGCTCACGGATGGTATTCTGGCCGGGGTAGGAGGGGTATTTGTATTCATTCCTCAGATTGCCTTCCTATTTCTCCTGGTCGCCCTGCTCGAAGAGTCAGGTTATATGGCGAGGGTAATGGTGATTATGGACCGGATCATGCGCAAGTTTGGCCTGAATGGCCGGAGCGTAGTGCCGCTGATTTCAGGCGTGGCCTGCGCCGTACCGGCCATTATGGCTACGCGCAGCATTGGAACCCGGCGCGACCGGCTCATTACGATCTTGGTTACTCCCCTAATGAGTTGCTCGGCACGCCTGCCCATTTATACCATCCTGATTGCCCTTGTCGTGCCAAGCCAACGAGTGCTCGGGCTATTTAACCTACAGGGGCTTGCCCTGATGAGCCTGTATCTGCTGGGGTTGATTAGTGCACTGCTGTCGGCGTACGTACTGAAACTGCTGTTAAAAACGAAAGAGCGTAGTTTCTTTATTATGGAGCTGCCGACATTTAAACTGCCTCGGTGGAACCACGTGGGACTAACCGTTTACGATAGCGTTCGGTCGTTTGTATGGGAAGCCGGTCGGGTTATCTTAGCCATTTCAATTGTGCTATGGGTACTGGCAAGTTACGGCCCCGGCAACGCTATGGAACAAGCCGAAGCTCGTGTTCGACAGGGAAATGCCCTATCGGACGGTGATCAGTTGGAGAACAGGATTGCCTCCGAACGGCTAGAAGCTTCGTACGCCGGTCACTTCGGTCACTTCATTGAGCCGGCTATCCGGCCCCTTGGATACGACTGGAAAATAGGTATTGCCCTGCTTAGTTCATTCGCTGCCCGCGAAGTATTTGTTGGGACTATGTCTACGATCTACAGCATAGTAGCCGGAGACGATGACGGTGAGAACACAACTATTCGTGAGCGGCTTAGGCAGGAGCAGAATTCCGCAACCGGTGGACCCATGTATACACCAGCACTGGCGTGGTCGCTACTGGTGTTTTATGTGTTTGCCATGATGTGTATGAGC
>DATHAW010000319.1:0-2615 GCA_035296465.1 Spirosoma sp. | reverse complement strand
ATGCCCATTGGCCCCTCGGCCCGGCAGCTCAACGGTGATGTGAGGTACGGCATTCCGGCCAGTTCGGCCCCGGCTGAAAACCAGCTTATTCACTGGCAGAAGGCGGGTTGGCTTACCAATTTGCCCCCATTGTCCGACGTGCCCCGTGCACCCGTCTGGAATGATGCCGCTACGGGTAGTCTCGATGCCCGTGCCCGCATCTGGCTCGACATCAACTGCGCCCACTGCCACCGCCCCGACGGCCCCGCCAGCACGTCGGGCCTGAATCTTAGCCTGCACGAACAGAACTCAACGGCCTGGGGCGTTATGAAAACACCCGTAGCGGCCGGACGAGGGTCGGGTGGCCGGCGGTACGATATCGTACCGGGTCGCCCCGACGAGTCGATTCTGCTGTATCGGATGGAATCGACTGACCCCGGCGTAATGATGCCCGAATTAGCCCGCAAAGTCACGCACCAGGAAGGTGTTGCGCTGGTGCGGGAGTGGATCAAGTCGCTGCCCAATGACCCTAAAAACGCCCACTAACCTTATTGAATGCCCCACCCGCGCCGACTGGCGGGAGTGGCTGTCCAATAACTACGCCACAGAGAGAAATGTGTGGCTCAAAATCTATAAAAAGACCAGTCCAACGCCCAGCGTAACGTATGACGAGGCCGTAGACGAAGCGCTTTGTTTTGGCTGGATTGACAGTCTGGCCCAGAAAGGCGACGACCAGTATTACACTCAGTTTTTTGCCAAACGCAGCCCTAATAGCCGGTGGAGCCGGGTCAATAAAGACAAAGTAGAAAAACTGACGGCGGCCGGGCTGATGACCGACGCGGGGCAGGTGATGATTGATCTGGCAATCAGGACGGGAACATGGACGGCACTTGACGAGGTGGAAAATTTAGTCGCCCCACCCGACCTACAGGAGTCATTAGATGCGAACCCCGTAGCAAAGGAATATTTTACTGCCTTTCCCCGTTCGGTAAAACGGGGTATTCTGGAATGGCTGCTCACGGCCAAAACGCCTGCAACCCGTGCCAAACGCATTGGGAGCATCGTGACGCTAGCCGAACGTAACGAACGGGCAAATCAGTACCGCACGAAAGCCTGACGGCCCATCTGGACCTGTGTCGATCATAGGGCGTATTTTCACTCAAAATACCGTTGCTCAATCCGCCCTATGTAGCCCAGATACGTAGCGCTGCTGAACCAGGGTTGAATTTTCGCCCCGATGTTCGGGTACAGATTTAACTGGTCCAGCCCGGCAACCGGGGCCCATACCAGTTGAACCGCCGTGGTTTCGGCGGGGTTAAGCAGGGGTACTCCCTTTACGTTTCGGGCGGCAAAGACTACGTGTAATACGTCATCGCTGCGTTTGGATAAGAGCATTTCGCCCGCCAGGATCATTTCGCCAATATCGACCGAAATACCCAATTCCTCCCGAAGCTCCCGAATCACCGTTTCGGGCAGGGTTTCGCCCCGGTCGCAGTTGCCGCCGGGCAGCGCGAACACGTCCTGCCCACCATAACGATAATGCATCAGCAAGACTTCGGTCTGGTTGTTGTTCTGCCGCCATATGAGCGCAGAAGGGCGAACTTTCATACTATTGTTATTTTCTGGGCCTAGACGTCCCTGAGTTTATCCGTTGCACTTCCTCGAACGCTGATACTGCAAGAACGTAACGCACTGCATTTAAAACCGGGCCAGGACCTTTTCTGACACCGTTTTTCCGATTGATAGCGACGACGTAGCAGCCGGCGACGGGGCATTCACTACGTTAATGGCTTTGTCAGATTCCAGGATGGCAAAATCGTCCAGCAGGCCACCAGTGCGGTCGCAGGCCTGCGCCCGGACGCCCGCGCCACCATCTTCGAGGTCGGCTTCCTGCACAGCCGGAATCAGTTCCTGTAACGCTTTGGTAAAGGCCGATTTCGAGAACGAGCGATACATTTCGCCCAGACCCGTTTGCCAGTATTTGGCCGCAACCTTTTGAAACCCTGGCCAGGACAGTGTCTCGAACAGTTCTTTCAGGTTCACATCAGATTTGGTGTAACCTTCGCGCCTGAATGCCAGCACAGCGTTTGGACCAGCCTCTACGCCCCCATGAATCATGCGGGTGAAGTGAACTCCCAGGAACGGGAAGTTAGGGTCAGGAACAGGATAGATAAGATTTTTGACCAGATACTCTTTCTCAGGCTTAATCTTGAAATACTCGCCCCGGAAGGGCACAATCCTGACGTCGATAGCCTCCCGTTGAGTGAGCTGGGCTATTTTATCGGAATACAAGCCGGCGCAGTTGACAACCAGTTTGGTTTCGTAGCGATTTTTATTGGTTACTATAATGCTCAGACTCTGGCCCGGTGTAACCTGTTCCACTTGTTCGCCTAGCCGGATTTCGCCCCCCAGCATCTGGAACTTCTGGGCGTATTTTTCGGAAACCTGTTTATAGTCGATTATGCCTGTCTGCGGCACGAACATTCCCACTACGCCGTTGACGTGTGGTTCAATTTCGCGTAGTTCAGCCAGGGTCATCATGCGCAGGCCGCCCAGTCCGTTTTGCTGTCCGCGCTTGTGCAGCATGTCTAGTTGCGGCACTTCGGCCGGTTTGGTGGCCACCACAATTTTACCAC
>DATHAW010000318.1:0-28856 GCA_035296465.1 Spirosoma sp. | reverse complement strand
CAAAGCTTAACCTGTCCGCGATCATTACACTCGAAGCCCTTATTGAGACCATAGACGATGCCCCTAGACTCCTAACGGGTGAATTAGAGAATTCTTACCAACACAAAGGCCGATTCTCTTTTGGGGAGTCGGCCTTTGTGTTGGTAAGATAATTTTATGCAGCCATCTTCAAATAAGAATCCTGGCTGTGGTTCTGATCGAGCATAGGGGCAATGATGGTGTTCATACGCTCCCTAACAAAACTCTCCTGCAGGTAAGACGGCAGCTTTGCTACCAATTGGCGGTAAGCATCAATACCCAGTGATTTGGCAATGTATGCTTCGTGAACCGCATTGATGTGCGATACGATGCTGACCAGACTCTGATGAAACAGCTTAACGTCAATCTCAGAATCCACAAACCGCTCAATCTCACGGTTGGTTGACGAGATACGTAAGCGGCTCAGCATATCGAAGTAGGTCGTATAACCAATCTGCTTTGCCAGTAGCTTGTACTGCTCAACACTGAATTTCTGTAAAATCTCGCCTGTTTTGGGGCTACGCAGGGCCGTTTTAGGGTTATTCTGAATAGCATTGCGCAACGACTTCACACGCTGGTCGCGGGTCGTCTTCAAAAACTGAGCCAACTCGGCCTGAGCCGCACCCGCCCGTGAAGGAAGTAGCAGATCCGTTTTGGCCGCTACGCTGAACCGCTTTGCCATCGGCAACCGCTGAATGCGGTAGCTGTTGATGGGACCAAGAGCGTAGTAGCCAATAGACGCTGGGTAGTAGCCGCGAACGACCATGTTGCCGATCCGCTTACGAATCAACTCCTCGTTGCTTACATTAACGCCCTGCACAGCCAAAAATGCCCGTGCACTAAAAAGAGCGCTGTAGTAGGCCTGTGGAAACGTCCAGTGTAGCGAACTTTGCAAATATTGCTCATCATTCACGACAGGCGTGATGCGTAGCGCATACTCGGCACTCCAGCTATTGAGCAACAGCTTCTCCAGCGCCCGGCGACTCTCATCAGTCTGGCGGCCATGGAATTGCAGAAAAATTGGGAACTTAGCCACATCGAACAGGTCGTTCTGGTGCTGAATGTGGTAGTCCATGGCAAAAAAATGGTTCAGAAACACCTGCGCCGGAATGGATTTCCGCCAGTTCTCATCGAGCGGCTGATTGCCGCCCGGAGCCGGTGCAAGCGGTGCCTGAGTGTTCGGAGAATGCATCGAAACGTTGGTTGTCTGTGTCATATAATAGTAACGAAAAAGGTCTTTTCGTCGTTCATTTTTTGGGGATAATTTTATAGGTATATGTCTGCTGATAATCAGAGTGTTATGTTCTATTTTTAGGGTAAAAACTTTGCACGTTTTCGGGTGCTTTTCTGGCACAAAAAAAGCCCGTTTCGGAGATGCCGGATGTACTATCAATGCCAACTATTCGTTTTGCAAACAATGATCAGGAAACACTATGGATTCATGGCGGGGAGCCTTATGCTGCTGACTCTCCCGAACATTAACGCGCAGGCGCAGACGGGAAACCGCAGTGTTGTGAGCCGCGTGACATCGGCTACGGAAGCGGCCTCAATCGAAGGAACAGTGGTCGATGCGGCAACGAACAAGCCCATTGCCGGTGCCGGTGTTTTAGCTAAGAATCAGGCCGGAAACGTTATTGCACAACAGCGGTCAGGCCTGAATGGCGCGTATCGGTTGAGCCTGCCCGATTCAAAGCAAGCGTATCTGACGATAACCAGTGCGGATGGATACGAAGTCCGCGAGGAGCAGATTGCGTTTACAACCTCGCGCTCCACGCAACTGTCGAATAAAATTATGAAGCTGTACCGGATTGGTACGAAACCTCAGGTGCAGCAAAGTACTGCGATTGTCGAACCGAAGGCCTCTCCGGTTTCGACCTCGACGGTAGGGTCTGCAACGCCGTTGCCCGAAGCCGTCGTTACCGCTCCACCAACACGGCTTACAACTGTATCTGGTTCGTCTGCCCCGCGCCTAACACCCCCCAAAACGCTCGATGCTAAAGTGGTATATGCGCCCCCGATTCTGGTGACAACTCCCGGCAAAACCACGCAGCTGCGTGCCATTCAATTCGTACAGAGCAAGACCGAACTGTTACCGGAGGCACAACCGGCGCTGGAGCAGCTGGCTGCCTTCCTGAAAAACAACCCCACCACCGAAATCGAACTGAGCGGCCATACGGATAATCAGGGTGATTTTGATGAGAACGTTCGCCTGTCCAAACAGCGGGTCGATGTCGTTAAGGCTTACCTGGTGGCCAACGGTATCGCGGCCAGCCGTATTACCACGCGCGGCTATGGACCTACCCGCCCCATTGCCAGCAATAACGCCGAAAGCACCCGTCAGCTAAACCGGCGGGTGGAAATGACCGTACTAAAGCAGTAAGCGGGCAAGGATATCAGGCTCTGTCAGGAAAGTCAGTCTCGATCGGCCTGCTTACTCCGCAAAATCATTTCTGCAACCTCCCGGCCGGTTTGCATAGCCGCATTGAGCGATGGATAGGCGGTCTGGTCGCCACACTGATACAGCGTTTCTGTTAGCTTCAGCGGCTTCGCCGGATCTTCTTTATCCGAAAGTGGGTTGTAAGCGGGCAGCGCCTGAGGTAAGTGATACGTTCGCAAGTGCCGCCAGGTGCGTACGTCCGGTCCGAACCAGTCTGTCAGTTCCAGCCGGATTCGCTCCGTCAGCGCTGCTTCATCGACTGTCTCCAGGCCCTGGGTACTCACCGAGATCAGCGTTTTTGATCCGTCGCCCCGGTCGGCCGGTGCGTAGTCCGGGGCGACGTCGCTCATGATGGCCAGATTATGCACCGCCGAACTACGGCGGGGATTGAGCATCAACAGTTTTTTGGCCGGAATAGAACCCGGACTTTCGGGAGCCGAAAAGTAGGTACAGGTTGTGTGGTTGAACGACTGCTCATCCGGCGTTGCGCTGCTGTTCAGCAGCATACTGGCCTGGGCGGCATCGACCGCCAGCACAAGAACACCGCCCGTAAGGGTTTCGCCGGTATCAAGTACGATCGTGCTGCCGTCAATGCGCCGGACAGTGGTACCCAGGCGAATCTGCTCCGGTGATAAGCGGCCGGCCAACTGCTCAGGAATGGCCTCCATACCCAGGGCAGGGACGGCCGCATCGCCCGAGAAAAACATTTGAAAGCAAAACTCAAAGAAGTTGCTCGATGTGGTGAGGGCGTCTTCTAGAAAAACGCCCCCAAAGAATGGTCGGAAAAACTGCCCGATTATCTGATCCGAAAAACCAATTCCGTGCAGCAGGGCCAGCGTTGTAGTCGGCGTTTGTCGAAACAACTCATCAATGGGCAGTTCCTGCGTCCGGCGCATCAACTCGAAAATACGGAGTTTGTCGCCCAGCGTGCCAATGGGTGATGCCAGCGTCTGGAACACGGAAAAGGGCTCCTGAAACGGATTCAGAAGTGTCATCCAGGTGGCTGGTCCGGGGGTTGCCTGATTGCGAATCAGAGCTCCCGATCGAAACCGCTGCAGATCAAGAGCCGTGTAGTTGAGCAGCCGCTGGGTTTCGGGATAGGCCGTCAGCAGGATTTGAAACCCCCGATCAAGCCGAAAACCGTCTACAATATCCGTACGAACCCGTCCGCCCACGCCGTCGGCCGCGTCGAGAAGCAGGGCATCAACACCTGCCTGTTTCAGGTAAACCGCGCAGGTCAGGCCGGCCATCCCGGTCCCAATAATGATTACCGGCGAATCGACGGACGACATACGAACAGCGTATCAGTATAAATTAAAACAAAGGTAAAAGCCAGAACAATCGCTCGGGCATAAGCGGGCGAATCCGCTGGCACTATTTTTATGTTAATTGACTAAAACATAGGTAGCGATAATTTAATGTACTGGTAATCAATACGTATTAAAACTAGTACGTTGAGTTTTAGAGTGTTTTGTTAATTTTGCTACAGCAGATTGCACTCCATCCATATGAAGCTGTTAGTTGTCGATAATTTCGACTCATTTACCTACATGCTCGTCGATTACCTGCAGCAGACAGGTGCAGAATGCCGGGTTGTGCGCAACAATGAGCCGATGGAGCAGTTCATTGACGAATCCATCGACGGCGTGGTGCTGTCGCCGGGTCCGGGAACACCCCGGCAGGCGGGTCGGCTAATGGATATCATCGAATATCATCACCAGCAGGTTCCGATGTTAGGCGTATGTTTGGGCCACCAAGCGCTGGGAGAGTTTTTTGGAGCCAGTCTCGTTCCGGCTACCAGCCCCATGCATGGCAAAGTGTCGGTGGTTCGGCGGCTAACAAACGACGGGCTGTTACGTAACCTTCCGGCTCAATTCGAGGTTACGCGTTACCACTCGTTACTGCTAAACAACCTGCCACCTGACCTGATCGGCACGGCAGCTACGAGTAGCAACGAGGTGATGGCAATGCGCCACCGGACGCTGCCATTATGGGGCGTACAGTTTCATCCCGAAGCCATACTTACCCAAAATGGTCTCCAATTGATAAAAAATTGGGTCGATATAGTGAAGAGTGAAAGAGATTGTCGGGTGTTTTAGTTAATGAGTGTGAGGTTGCTGATCTCATCCGGGTCGTCGCCATTACAGTTAACCGTTCGAGTTGTATGAACTACCAAATTCAGGAAGAAGCGGGCTTTCGCTACGTAGACCAGGGTCGGGGCGAGGTGTTGTTGCTGCTGCATGGCCTGTTTGGAGCACTTAGCAACTGGGACAGCGTAATTGAAACATTCTCGAGTCGCTATCGGGTTGTTATTCCGCTACTTCCAATTTACGATATGCCCATTCGGCAGGCCAGTCTGGAAGGACTGCTGGGTTTTGTTCAGCGGTTCGTTGCCCAGAAATCGTTGCAGGATTTAACCCTGCTGGGTAACTCGCTGGGCGGGCATTTGGCCTTACTCTATACGTTCAGCAACCCCGACCAGGTTCGGCGGCTGGTGCTGACGGGCAGTTCGGGATTGTTTGAGAATGGCATGGGTGGTTCGTTTCCCAAGCGGGGCAGCTACGATTACATCGCCGAGCGGGTGGCCTATACGTTCTACGACCCCAGGGTGGCAACTAAAAACCTGATCGACGAGGTGTTCGAAGTAACGAGCAGCATACCCAAGTGCATGAGCATTGTGGGCATTGCCAAATCGGCGCAGCGTAACAACGTAGCCAAAGACCTCCACCGAATTCAGATACCCACATTGCTCGTTTGGGGTCTTAACGACACCATTACGCCTGCCGAAGTGGGTCATGAGTTCAATCGGCTGATTGTTGGTTCGGAACTGTATTTCATCGATAAATGCTGCCACGCGCCCATGATGGAATGCCCCGGCCGGTTCAACGAAATCCTGGAAAACTGGCTCGTCAGACACCCGATGGGCGAACTGGTAGCCTGAGCAGGCGGGTTAGTGAATAAGCTGTGCGCTAACCCTGTATTCTGTATCACAAACTGATCAACCAATCCGGCATTTGAATAAGATTTGTAAACTATGGCAGAAATTCCGTAGTTTTCTGCCATACAGATTCCATAACGACCATGTACTATGCTGGCTTCCGAACTCATTGACCCCATGCTTCCTTCGTTGAAGCCAACCGATCTGGTGGGGCAGGCGCTGGACTGGATGCAGGAGCATCGCATTGGGCAACTCGTGCTGACCGACCAGGGTGAGTATCGGGGCGTAATTAGTGAAGAACTGCTGCTGGACGTTGCCGACGATGAGCGCCCGCTGAGCGATGTGATGCGTCTGTTCGAGCAGACATTCGTGTACGAAGACCAGCATCTGTACGAAATCATTGGGCTGATACTCCATAATCGTATGGAGGTCGTGGCAGTGCTCACCGAGGAACGGGAGTGCATTGGCACCATATCGGCGAGTGAACTGGTGAGGCAGTTTGCGCAGGAGTTAGGGGTTCAGGAAGCGGGCGCCATTCTGATTCTAAATATGAATGAGCGCGACTACTCCCTGACCGAAGTTAGCCGGCTGGTTGAGTCAAACAACGTCAAAATCATCAGCAGCTACTTCTCCAGTGCTGCCTATGGCATGCCCGACCGGTCGCGTCTAACACTTAAACTGAACCGCCGGGACATTTCGCCCGTCCTCTCAACGCTCGAACGCTTTGGCTACCGCATTGAAGCGGCCTTCGCCAATGCGCCCGTCGAAAGCATTGACCAGGAACGACTCGATTCGCTGCTTCGTTTTTTAAACACGTAACCGTTTACGGGTTGTCGTTGGTAGATTGGTGGTTTTGCGTTTTTCGGGCACGTTGCCGACTCAGCTACCACCAACACAGGCGTGGCCAGCTCACAAACAGACTCTATGAAAATTGCCATTCACGGGCGTAACTTTCCCGAATCGGCCCGGCCGTATATCCAGTCCATGTTCGAGGAGCTGGCCAAACGGCAGACCGAGGTTGTTATATCCGTTGGCTACCGCGAGTTTCTGGATAAAGCTGCGGTTGCTCATTACAGCGAAGCTACTTATTCGATCACGGAAGGCGTTGCCGACGTGGATTTTATCTTTAGCCTGGGTGGAGATGGTACGCTGCTCGATGCAGTTACACACGTTGGCCCCCGGTTGATTCCCATTATCGGTGTCAACATTGGTCGGCTGGGTTTTCTGGCAACGGTGGCTCCGCCCTCCATTCGGCTTATGATCGATGCGCTCTTTAACGGACAGTTCAGCATCGACGAGCGGTCGCTGGTGAGTGTACGATCAAACCAGGACATCTTTGGCAACCTGCCCTTTGGTCTTAATGACTTTACCATTACGCGTACTCAGACATCGTCGATGATTACGGTGCATGCCTACCTCGATGGTGAATTTCTGAACTCATACTGGGCCGATGGGGTGATTGTTTCCACGCCGTCCGGCTCAACAGGTTACTCACTCAGTTGCGGAGGGCCGGTGCTGCTGCCCCAGACAAACAACTTTATCATTACGCCCATCAGCCCCCACA
Source organism: Spirosoma sp. (assembly GCA_035296465.1). Lineage (GTDB taxonomy): Bacteria > Bacteroidota > Bacteroidia > Cytophagales > Spirosomataceae > Spirosoma. The sequence continues at coordinate 21,899 of DATHAW010000318.1, read as the reverse complement.
ACCTCAACGTGCGGCCCATGATTGTGATGGACACCTGCCAACTAGCCTTTGAGGTCGAGAGCCGCAGTGGCAACTTTCTGGCTGCGCTGGATTCCCGTTCTTTTACCGTCGATACGTCTGTGCGCATCAGTGTACAACAGGAGACCTTCAAAGCCCGGCTGGTTAAACTCAGTGACGACAATTTTCTGAACACGCTCCGTAGCAAGCTCAACTGGGGGTGGGACATTCGGAATTAAACAGGCAAGCTTCAGGTGTAAGCACTGATTTTTGGCCCGATACTTGCAAGCTACTTTAAAGGCTTACCTGGCGCTATTGCGCCCCGACAGGTGCTTTTGGTCGTATACCCCCGATACCGTTTAAACTATAAAATTCAAGGGGGATCGCCAATAAAATCGCTGTCGGGTCCGTTTCCGAAATGGTTGGCCTGTGCGCTAAACAGGGTTGATTCACGTCCTATACACCTATGAAGAAATATCAGTTTTTGCTAACCGGCCTGGTCATAGTCCTGTTGCTGACGAACCACGTCACAAAAAGCTCAGCGCAACGACGGACCAATACCGGCTTCATTCCGTATTCGTCCGTAACCGTTGGAGCGGGTTCCTCCCATTATTACGGTGACCTGGCTGGCTACGGGCGTCCTATCCGCGCCCTGTACATCATGCCCCGCTGGAACGTCGGGCTGGGCTATACCCGCCAGTTCACGCCTAACTTTGCTGCCCGCGCCATGTTTACCTGGGCCCGTATCGCTGGCGACGATTATACGTTCAATAAAGACAACCCGGCAAGATCGATTGTCCAGTATACGCGCAACCTGCATTTCCGGAATGATCTGAAGGAATTTGCGCTTACGGGTATTTACAACTTTGTGGCCGATGGCCGCAATGCCAACGTCCGGGCGCAGTTCACGCCTTATGTGTTTGGCGGAGTGGCACTGGTAGCGCACAGCCCCGAAGCCCGCACCCCTGCTGCGGGTGAATCGGAGCCGTATGAGGCCCGACGATGGGTAAGACTCCAGCCGCTCCGTACGGAAGGGCAGGGGCAGCCCGGTCGCGACAAACCGTATTCGCTCGTAACGGTGGCCATTCCGGTTGGTTTTGGTGTGCGCTATAAACTAAATGAACTGTTCAATGTTGGTGCCGAAATTGGGTATCGCTATACATTCACTGACTACCTTGACGACGTGGGCGCCGGTGGATACAGTGACCCGGCTACGCGGGACGGGCTGGCCGGCAAACTGGCTGATCGGCGGACGCAGCGAATTGTGGCCCGCAGGGCAAACGGCCCTGATCGATACGATTTTATTGAGAACCTTCTCCAAAACGGCACCCCCGAACAGCAGGTGCTGGCCAGCGAAGCACTACAAACAAATGTACGCGGGGCGCAGGGGGTCTTTCGGGATGGTTACGTGCTAACCAACTTTTCGATTCAATACATTATTCCGGGCAAAATCAAATGCCCACCGCTCAAATAAGCCAACAGTAGCCTGGTTGGGCACATTGAGAACCGTTACCCAAGGGCCAGTTATTTTTTTATGAATCAATCAGGAACCAGAATGGCCCGGCTATTAGTAGCCGGGCTTTTTATCAGTTTATCGGCGCAGGCACAGAAATTTGAACTTGGTGGTGGCGTGGGAGGGATGCTTTACAAAGGGGACGTATCGCCTGCATTGAACCCTCGTTTTTACCGTCCGGCGGCAAACCTGTTTTTTCGCTACAATGCCAGTCGCTCGTTTTCGCTGCGGGCGGGGATAGGCATTGGCAGCCTCGGAGCCACCGACCGCGTCAGCCGTGACCCGCTCCAGCAGCTTCGCAACTACTCCTTCCGAACCAGAATTAGGGAAGCAACGGTCGACCTTCAGTACAATTTTTTAAACTATGCACTAACGCCCAAAGCCAGAAACTGGACTCCCTACGTATTTGGTGGGGTAGGCTTGTGTGATTTTCGCAATCAGACTGTGATAGCGCAGGGAATCATCAACATCCCGTTGGGTGTAGGCGTAAAGTATGAAATTAGCCGACCATGGAGCGTGGGCCTTGAGTTTGGCACCCGGTTTACAAAGCACGATTACTTAGACGGCTTAGGTGATCGGACATTTGGCGGAACAACAGCCAAAAATGCGCAGGGAAACCCTGTGCTCCGCGACAGTTATACCTATACGGCACTGACGGTCAGCTACACATTCTATAAAATCATTTGCCCATAAAATACCAGCGGATCATACACTGCCTGATGCTTTTACCCAGCTTGGTGAACCAGTTAATCGCACTAATTTCCTGTCACCGCTTCGCCCTGGGTAGCGCCCTCTGTTTTCCAGTCCAGCTTCTTTCCGTATTTTTGGAAACCTGACCAAAAAAGAAACGAGTAGTGGCAATTGACTGGACCCGGTTTATGCGGATAGTGGGTATTGCAGGTGCTTTGTTGATGGGAGGGCTGAATGTGGCGTCATCGCAGGTTCTAACCAGTAATCCTGATCAGACTGCCCTCTACACCTACTGTCAGCAGTTTCAGACATTGTATACCCAAATTCGGGCGCAACGAATCCGACCAGACTCAGCGCGGATGCAGTTCAGTGCTATCATGCGCGGGCTACAGGCCCGTTTTCATAGTGCAGAGAGCCACCAGGTCGATTCGCTTCAGCGCGACAGCCTGCGCCGTTCCGGGCGATACTTTGCTTTCCCGCTTCGGGGCTACGCTACCAATGCGATCGGCGGTACCCACGGCGAAGGTTTTCGGAGTAAAGGTTTCAACCTGTTCGATTATAACGTGAAGGGGAGCCACCCCGCTCAGGATATTTTTGTGGTCGACCGTAATCAGGATGGCATCGACGACCGGACGGGTCAACCCATCGACATTCTGGCCATGAGCAGCGGCCTGGTGGTGGGCATAGAAACCGGCTGGAAACCCGGCTCCGATTACCGGGGTGGCAACTGGATCTGGGTCTATGATCCCAACCTACATGGTCTGTTCTATTACGCTCATAACAACCAGGTCGACGTAACGCCGGGACAGTGGGTACAAAGCGGCCAGAAGATTGGTGAGATGGGTCGCACGGGTTTCAACGCCTACAAAACCCGATCGCCTACCCACCTCCACCTAATGTACCTGCAAATCCAGCCCGACGGCCTGCCCAAACCCCTCGACACGTACCCCTGGCTGCTGACGGCAAAGACGTTTAAATGAGTCAGAAGGCGTTAAGCCGTTTTACTCCTGCCTTTCAATTGGCATACCTATGATTCCCGCACCAGATTAACGCCGGATATCAGAAAGATCATACCAACGATGAACGGGGCTATGGCTTCGCCTTTTGAGACGCTAAGTCCCATAACGGGTTTCTTGTCGGACAGGAAAGCGATCAGCGCAAACAGGATAACGCATACGCCAAGGATAGTGAGCGATGCGCCAAAAAAGCGACGAAAATTTGTTTTATTCTCCATTGGTTCAGTAAAGTAGGTGTATAAGCAAGCGTTTGAGTGTATAACGTACTATCTGGGAAACGCCCGCGTACGTAAACACAAACACGAAAGTTCTAAACAGGTTTTACGTTATCGGTGCCGATTGATTGATGGGTACTCAACTCCCACAGTTGTTTTGTCGGGGTCAGCCCACGTTTCTGGCCTTCGTTTATCAGAAATGGAAATGCTGCGTCCAGCGCATTTGGGATGAGACCGTCCAGGATCGCTTCACGGATCAGGGTTTTCAACTCGCCAACCTCCTTCGATGGGGGCAGGTCGAACGTCTCCATAATCAGTTCGCCCGTAATCACCGGCTGGAAGTTACGCAGTTTATCGCGTTCTTCGAGATCATGCAATTTCCGCTCCACCCGGTCGAAGTTGCGCAGGTGTTTCTGAACTTTCTCGTAATTTTTCGACGTAATGTCGGCCCGGCAAAGGGCCATCAGTCCGTCGAGGTCGTCGCCCGCATCGACCAGTAACCGGCGCAGGGCCGAGTCCGTAATCTGCTCTTTGGTGAGGGCGATGGGCCGCAGGTGCAGCCGCACAAGTTTCTGCACGTAGCGCATGTGCTCGTTCTGCGGCAGTTTCATGGTCCGAAAAATGCCCGGCACCCAGCGGGCACCCATGTCCTCATGCCCGTGGAACGTCCAGCCAACCCGCTGATCGAAACGTTTGGTGGCCGGTTTGGCAATGTCGTGGAGCAGCGCTGACCAGCGCAGCCAGAGTTCATTCTGGGTTAACTGGGGGGACTTGTCGGTGCGGTTGGCTACGTTGTCCAGCACTTGCAGCGTATGGTAGAAATTATCCTTATGCCCCTTACCCTCAATGGTTTCGACGCCCTTAAGCGCAATTAGTTCGGGAAAAATCCGCTCCAGCAGACCGGCATGATACAAGAGTTTAAACCCGTAGGAAGGCGTGGGCGACAGAATGATTTTGTTCAGCTCGTCCGTTACACGTTCCCGCGACAGGATGTTGATGCGCTCATTCATGCGCACAATGGCATCAAACGTATCAGGTTCTATATCGAAGTTCAGCTGCGAGGCAAACCGGATGGCCCGCATCATGCGCAGAGGATCGTCTGAGAAGGTGACGTCAGGACTTAGGGGCGTACGAATCGTTTTGCGCTTGAGGTCTTTAATGCCGTCGAACGGATCGATCAACTCACCGAACGTTGCCAGGCTCAAGCTGATTCCCATGGCGTTGATGGTAAAGTCCCGGCGGTTCTGGTCGTCTTCGAGCGTACCATCTTCCACTACGGGCTTGCGCGACTCACTCCGGTAGGACTCTTTGCGGGCACCCACAAACTCAACTTCCCACAGCTGTCCGTCAAGCATGGTCTTCAGCATGGCCGTACCGAAGTTCGGAAACACGGAAACATTTGTGTGCAGGGCCTTACCCACGGCTTCGGCCAGCGCAATACCACTGCCAACGCACACCACATCAATGTCTTTGGACGGGCGGCCCAGCACCAGATCGCGCACAAACCCGCCAATGACGTGGGCCTGCACACCGAGAGTTGCCGCTTCCTGCGAGATATGGTCAAAAATAGGGTTTTTATTCAGCGTGTCCCTGAAATTCATGCTTATTTCCTGATAAACTTGATACCCCCGTCCACGGCCAGCCACAAAATGCGGGGCCGTTTGGGCATCCCCGGCAACGTACCGTACTGCTCAGCAAAGGAACCCGCCACCGATGACGGCAGCGAGAGCGATTCGAACGGGATTGTCAGTAAACCCCGGCTAAAGCTGCCGATCAACCGCTGTACATCCTCACTCAGCGAGCGCCTAACGGCCAGTTCACCTGCTTCGGCTGATGTTTGGGCAGGCTGGTTTCCAGCTGTCCAAAACCGCATCGACACGTTTTTTCCGTGTTCATAAACGACCGTTAAGGGGTCTTCGGCAAACTCAACCAGGTCGTAAGCCACATCCGGGACTTTGGCCACGTACATACCCAACTGATCGGTGTTCATGATGAGTAATGTAGGGTACAGCCCGGCAGGCATTACAGCACGCAGAGTTAGCAGTGTTTCTACGGCTGCATCGTGAGTCGGGTCGGCCGCCAGGGACAAGCCTGTTTCATCGGCTAAGGCAATGAGCTGTCCCTGCCGGAGTTGATACGCAATGTCGCGAATGCCTGGATTCATAGCTCAATAACCCACAAAAGTACGGCAAGTTCAGCGAAAGACCGTTGTTGTCTATTAGAGCCGTGTCCAATCCTAACTTGCGCTAACTGTGACAAGGGTATTGGATGAAGAACAGATAGACTCGAAACAACTCCTGCCTGTCATTCTGGATTGAGTAGCGCAGTTAGGTTTGCTTGCTTTTGAAACGTATGCCTTCAAGATTCAAACAAAACTGATTCATCATGAAACTACGTAATTTTATCCTCCCTTTGTTGCTTGTAGCTGGATTGGTAATCGCTTTTCGCCTGGCGCAACCCGGCATAACCGGAGCCTGGAAATTGATAGAGCCGTCGGGTGCAACAGTCATGTTGACGCTAACCGATGCCTATCTAATGCAAACGACGTATGAACCCAACCGGTTTATTGCCAGTCGGGGCGGAAGTTGGCAGCAAACGACTGATCAGTTAAGGCTTATGGTCGAGTTCGATACGCAGGACAGCAGCCGTGTTGGCCAGGCAGAAACGTACCGGGTTACTCTGCAAGGCGGCAAACTTGTGCTGAACGGCACGGGGGGGAGCCAAACGTTTAGTCGGGTCGATGAACCCTCGGCGCAGACTCCACTGGCGGGACTGTGGCGTATTACTGCCCGCGCCAACGAAGCCGGTCAGCTAACACCTATGCAGCGGGGTGCGCGAAAAACCCTCAAACTACTAACGGGAAGTCGGTTCCAGTGGGCTGCCATCAATCCACAAACAGGCCAATTTTCCGGAACGGGGGGTGGTACCTACGTACTGAAGGATGGTAAATACACCGAAACAATCGACTTTTTCTCCCGCGACAACAGCCGTGTGGGTCGATCACTCACCTTTGACGCCCAAGTGACTGGTGCCGAGTGGCATCATACCGGGCAGAGTTCAACGGGTGGAAAGGTTGATGAGGTCTGGAGTCGAGAAAAGTGAACTAAGTGAGAATTGGGTGTAATGCGTACTTTGCATCTGATTTTATGACCATTCCTATGCTTCCTGAACAAACACGACCTCACTATCACCAATTTTCGCATTCTTTACTGTCCTTAGCCATACTGACAGTGGCTATATATCTTGGGCAGGACATTTTGGTGCCGCTGGCTATGGCGGGGTTGCTGGCAGTGCTGCTGCGGCCCGTTGAGGATCGTCTTCTTCGGCTGGGTATGCACAAGGTGTTCGCCATCAGCCTGGCCCTGCTGCTGGCTATTGTTGTGCTGTCCGGACTGGCCATTGCCCTATCTATGCAGTTGTCGGACTTTACCGACGATATACCTAAACTTCGTCAGAACCTCAGCGATCTGCTCGATGAAGCCCGGCAGTGGGTACGGCGCGAATACAACGTCAGCTATCGGCAGCAGGAGAAATACATTGAGAAAGCCCAGACGCAAACGCTCGATAGTTTGCAGACTACCGACACGCTGGGCGTAATAACGGGGCCGCTGGGAACACTGACTTTGGTGCCGATCTACGTGTTCTTATTGCTCTACTACCGTTCCATGCTTCTGCACTTCGTGGTGGTGCTGTTTGCCGAAAAGTATGCCGAGCGGGTGCGCGAGGTCCTGGGTGAAATAAAGGCGGTTGTGCAGAGCTACGTGGTGGGTTTGCTCATCGAAACGGCCTGCGTGGCCGCACTTAACTCCGTTGGCCTGCTGATATTGGGTGTGCAGTACGCAGTGCTGCTTGGTATCATTGCGGCCATCCTGAACCTGATTCCGTACATCGGTGGACTGGCCGCTACGTTCCTAACCATGTTGGTGTGCTTTGGCAACCAACCGGACCCATCGATTTTGCTCGGCGTATTTGGTGTATTTATATTCGTCCAGTTTGTCGATAATAACGTACTGGTGCCGCTTATTGTGGCGTCTAAAGTGCGGGTCAATGCGTTGGTCTCCGTTGTGGGTGTGCTCGTGGGCGGGGCACTGGCGGGCGTATCGGGCATGTTTTTGTCTATCCCGGCCATCGCTATAATGAAAGTGATTTTTGACCGGGTTGATAGCCTTCGGCCGTGGGGTGTGCTGCTCGGTGACCAAACGCCCGAGCAGGCCGGCAGCAACCTGTTTCGTCTGAAACGCCGGCGTAAGGCAATAATTATTGAAAATCAGTAGCTCAGAATTACAGCTATTTGTTGGGCAGAGCCAGCCGGGTAATAGAATAACGTCCGACGTAATTGTTAGTCAACTGAATCAACGTGGCAATTCAGACGCGCTGGAAATTGACCAAACTTTATGGCTTAGTTTCGAGTAGTCAGGTGTAGATACATCTATTGTTCTCATTCGACTACACATGACCGTTGACGTTTTGGCTATTGCGGCCCATCCCGATGATATTGAAATGACTTGCGCCGGCACCGTTTTGTCGCTGGTTGCGCAGGGCAAAACGGTGGCCGGTGTCGATCTGACACGGGGCGAACTTGGCACGCGTGGGACGCCGGAAATCAGGTTGCGGGAGTCGGTAGAAGGGGCTAAGCGAATGCAGTTGGCCACCCGGCAAAACATGGGGTTTCGCGACGCGTTTTTTCGGAATGACGAAGAACACCAGCTGGCCCTGATCCCGATTATTCGCCAATACCGGCCCGAGATCGTGCTGACCAATGCGCCCGATGATCGGCACCCAGACCACGGTCGGGCGGCTGAACTAGTGGTGCAGGCCTGTTTTTACGCGGGGTTACGGCAAATAAAGACGACTGATAAGGACGGACAGTCTCAGGAGGCTCACCGGCCCAGATTTGTGTACCACTTCATTCAGGATCGCTCACTGACACCCGACTTTGTCGTTGATATATCCCCGTACTGGGACGGTAAGATTGCGGCTATCCGAGCCTATGAAAGCCAGTTTTTTAATCCAGACAGCCCTGAACCACAGAGCTATATTTCGGGCGAGCCGTTCATGAAATTTCTGGAGGCCCGTACGCGAGAGCATGGACACATGATTGGGGTAGAGTTTGGCGAGGGATTTATCAGTAAACGGATGCTGGGCGTGTCAGATCTGTTTAACCTGGTGTAAAAGTGTTTCTGTTTAAAAAATACTGAGGGACATAGCCACGGATTAAATCGGCAATTGTCAACCAAGTTGATAATTGCCGGGTTTTCCATTACTATACATACGTCTGGTGTAGGCACATAAGTTGATGGCCATGACATCAAAAAAACACAACGTTCCTGCTGGTAGTTAATTCACTATGGTAGGTTTGAATGGTTATGATCAGATGGTCCGAACCCTGCTTAGTTAGTATCCTAAAACACGAATAAAGTTATATTGAATCACTTTTAATGAAACTTCAATAATTGCAAAACAAAACTGTAAGTACCGTGCTTATTAGAAAACATACCGGGCGACATTTATTGGTTACCGGTATTACCTCATTCTCAAACTACCCTTATGAACACTACCGATAACCTTCAACCGGATACTAATGCCGTTAGCACACCGGGGAGTCTTTCTGATGCGGTCGAATCCAGGGTTATTCCCGTTATTGAAGAGCAACTACAGGTAGAGAAACAGGTTATTGAAACGGGTCGATTGCTTGTCAACAAGACCGTTCGGGAGGAGGAACAGGTTGTCACAACGCCCCTCATGCATGATGAAATCAGTGTGGAGCGGGTACCCATCAACAAGTACGTTGAAACGATCCCGGTTGTGCGGTACGAGGACGAACTGACCATCATTCCCGTGGTCAAAGAAGTGCTGGTGCTTGAAAAGCGATTAATGCTGGTCGAGGAAGTTCACATTACTAAACGGCGACTTTCGACCGACGACACGCAGCGTGTTATGCTCCGGCGAGAGGAGGTAACCGTTGAGCGGGTTTCCCCCAATGAAACGGACGTTCGGTCTGAAACAGGACCATCGTTATAAATTAAATTTTTCTCAACTATAAACCCAAAAGAATCATGGCATCAATGACAGTAGTAGGCGTATTTGACAACGCTAGTGAAGCACAACAGGCAGTAGAAGCGTTGGTAAGCGATGGCTTCTCGCGTAGTAACATCGATCTTTCAGCGGCTCAAACGGGTTCGCAAAGCTACAATACCGGGGGTTACAACAGTGGAACTGGAAGCAGCACTATGGTACCAGACCGGCACCAGAACACCAGCGGCACCGCTGCTGAAGAAGTTGTTGACGATACAAAGGACGTAGGCGACAGCATCGGAGATTTTTTTAGCTCTTTATTTGGGGGTGGCGACGATGTCGACAAGTATAAGCGGGTGGCCAGTGAGCGATCGGTCGTGACGGTTCATGCACAGTCGGATGACGAAGCAGAGCGGGCCGCTGATATTCTTGACGACAATGGTGCTGTGGATGTGGATGAGCGGGCCGCTACGTATGGCAGCACAACCGGCAGCGGCCTAACCGGGGCAGGTACAGCGATGGGGACTGGCCTAGTAGATAACACAACAAACACTGCCAACTATGACCGCACGAACGTGGTGGACGGCGATCAGAAAATTCAGGTGGTTGAAGAGAACCTGCAGGTAGGTAAGCGCCAGGTTGAAACCGGTGGTGTTCGGGTGCGTAGCCGCATTGTAGAGCGTCCGGTGGAAGAGAACCTTCGTCTGCGCGAGGAGCGGGTAGTCGTTCAGCGTAACCCAGTGAACCGGCCCGCAACTGATGCAGATCTGACTACTTTTCAGGAAGGTGAGATTGAGCTGCGTGAGACCGCCGAGCGGGCAGTTGTTTCTAAAACGGCCAACGTCGTGGAGGAAATTTCGATTGGCAAAGAAGTAAATGAGCGCGAAGAGACCATCCGCGATACAGTCCGCAAGACAGAAGTTGATGTGGAGAACCTTGCTTCAAACGAACAGACATACAGGACTGATCAGACAGGGGACACCAACCGGACTGGCAATACTGGCACTGGCTTTAATACAGACGGAACTACGTATTCAAATCAATAAGTTTTGTAGAATTTTAGTTGTTGGCGAATCCATTCTCAATAGCTAAAACTCTTCTCTCTATAACGCAGAAGCCCAGCCTATATAGGCTGGGCTTCTGCGTTATAGCGTTGTAAAGCGAGTTTGTAGTCACTGGATGCTGTCAGCGAATCGTAGAAGCCAGGGTTGGCTGCTATTATGACGGTGTAAATTATAAACGACCAGTCAGTGCAGGCAGGATTGACAGTTAATCAGGTCCAAAATTTCGGAAGAGGAAGAGTACAGATATCAATGGCTATTGGGAGGGTAAAAAAGCCCCATTTGTATAGGTGCCGACGTAATAGGCACACTAAAAAAGCGTCTGCCCGTCACAGCTTGTGACGGGCAGACGCTATATCATTCATAAGTTGAGTAAATCAAAAAGCACTTAATTAAACTTCAGCGCATCGTCTGCCTGGTTGATGCCCGACTTTGTAGCATCCGCAGCATCGTCTATTGCATCGTTGTAATCTGCCTTAGCCTGTTGCTGATTGTAATCATAGCTTGACTTAGCTTCATTCTTGTACTGATCGTACGTGTTCTCAGCCTTGTCTGCGTATTGATCAATGGTGTTTTTGGCCTGACCGGTGAGCTTGTCTACCTGAGACTTCAGGTCCTGAAAGCCTTCATTAATTTGATCCTGCCAATCTTTGGCACCGGTAGTCAGTTTATCGCGGGTTTCTTTGCCAGTACGGGGAGCCGTCAAATAACCAATGGCCAACCCTGTTAGTACTCCTTTGAAAAAGCTCATGAGTTCTGAGGTTAATTAATTCGTTCTACTATTAATACACTTCCTCTATATTAAAAACTGTGCCACGCTATTAGTTTCTTTTTAAATTGTTGATTTGTAATTGGTTATCATTATAGAGGCTTGTATTTTAAAAACCTTTACTCAAGTGGTTGAGTAGATTTTTCTACATAGTGGGGGTCAAATACCACTTACTCAACATTGACCCAAAAAACTCCATTAGCCCTGCCGACCAAATTTATATTATAAGGCCGAACGGATGTACACATTCGTTCGGCCTTTATGGGTTACGCTTACCGTTTCTCAGCCAGTACTTCCCGGATATCGCTGATGATCTTACCCGCCAAGTGGTCGGCGGTGGCAAGCGTTTCCGACTCGGAATAAATACGAATGATCGGCTCCGTGTTCGACTTGCGCAGGTGAACCCACTCTTTGTCGAATTCAATCTTTACACCGTCAATAGTGTTGATGGGGTTGCGTGCGTATTTAGTCTGAATCCTGGCCAGTACCGCATCAACATCGATATCCGGGGTAAGTTCGATCTTGTTTTTAGATATATAATAGTTCGGATACGTCCGCCGAAGCATGGAGGCCGATTTGCCCGAACGGGCCAGGTGGGTCAGAAACAGGGCAATGCCTACCAGCGCATCGCGGCCGTAGTGCAGTTCGGGGTATATGATGCCGCCGTTACCCTCACCTCCAATGCGGGCCTCATTGGCCTTCATCATGTCTACAACGTTAACCTCGCCCACCGCCGATGCAAAATGCCGGCCGCCATGTTTGTGGGTTACATCCCGCAGGGCAACCGTACTCGACAGGTTTGAAACCGTATTGCGAGACTGGCCTGGACTGGCCCCGCCATTCTTCAGGACGTAATCGGCAACGGCTACAAGCGTATATTCTTCGCCAAAGGGCGAGCCGTCTTCGCAGATTAAGGCCAGCCGATCTACATCCGGGTCAACCACGATGCCCAGATCAGCCGTGCCTTTCTCCATCTCTTTGATGATGTCGCGCAGGTTTTCGGGCAGTGGTTCGGGATTGTGGGCAAAGTTGCCCGTCGGCTCACAGTGCAGTTTCGTAATCTGCTCTAGACCCAGGGCTTCCAGCAGCATCGGCACGGCCAGGCCACCCGTTGAGTTGACCGCATCAACAACCACCCGGAACTTTCGGGCCGCAATCGCGTCGCGGTCGACCAGGGGCAGCGCCAGAATCAGATCAATATGTTTTTGCAACCAGGTATCGTCCGTACGGTAGCGGCCTAATTTGCGTACTTCGGCAAAGTCGAACGATTCGGCTTCGGCAATCGCCAGCACGTCGGCACCGTCCTGCGCCGATATAAACTCACCTGTTTCGTTAAGCAGTTTGAGCGCGTTCCATTGAATCGGATTATGGCTGGCGGTCAGAATTATTCCGCCCGCAGCGGCTTCGCCCGTTACGGCCAGCTCAACTGTGGGCGTTGTGGACAGGCCCAGGTCAATCACGTTCAGGCCAAGCCCCTGCAAGGTAGCCGCCACCAATTTGGAAACCATCTCGCCCGACAGCCGCCCATCCCGCCCGATTACAACCGTCTGACGGTCAGGGTTACGTTGCCGAAGCCACTGCCCGAAAGCAGCTGTGAATTTAACCACGTCCAATGGTGTAAGCCCATCACCACTGCGCCCCCCAATAGTTCCTCGAATCCCGGAAATAGACTTAATCAATGCCACGCGTATGGGGTAGGTAAGTAGTTAGATAAGGCCACAAATATAGTTGTCAATGGCCAGAAAGCGGACGAACTGTGGGCTAAGTTCCGGGCCGCTCCCAGTCTGATAGATCCCACAGGTTACAGAAACACCAGCTCTGACCGCAGAGTCGAACTGGCCTGTCCTGCATAGGTGCCGCTAATGGGGGCTGCCAGTTCGGGCTTGGCCGTCGAGGTCAGGAAGATGTGGCGGTTCACGACCACGGAGCCTTCAGTCGGGTCGAAACCGCGCCAGCCCGCGCCGGGCAGGTAAACCTCGGCCCAGGCATGGAGCTGGTGCTCCTGCTGGGGGTTGCCCGCTAGATAGCCACTCACGAAGCGGGCCGCGATGCCCAGGCTGCGGCAGGCTGCAATAAACAGGGTAGTGTAGTCGCGGCAGGAGCCTTTACCGCCCGTTAAGGTCTGCTCGGGTGGGAACGGGGCCCCTTCTTCACGCACTTCATAGGTAAATTCGCGGATGGTCTGGTTCAGCGCCATCAGGAATGCAGTCGTTTGCCGGTTCGCTCCGGCCGCAATTTCTTCCGCCCATTGTCTGACCTGATCTGATGCACTCACTTGTTTCAGGTAAGGCTGGAGCAGGTCTACCAACGGTGTTGGGTATTGGAATGGCAGATGCTGGGTATCAAACGGAAACAGGACAAAATCGAATGAGTTGAACTCGTCTGACTGAAGCTCCATCTCAGCCGTTACGCATAGGTGCCGCGTAGGGTGGTCGAAATAAACTAACTGCTGCACATTACCCTCCACGTCGATGTTACGAACAATACGCGAGGGTTTGGGGTCAATCGTCAGTTGATAGGTCAGCAGCCGCTGATACGGGTACGCTCTTGGGTATAGGTACAATGTTTGCGGGCCAAGCGCAACGGGATAATCGTAGGTGTATTCAGATTCGTGCCGAACGTGGAGTTGCATAAGAAATGTTGAATGCTGAATAAGGAGTTAGCGCTGCATTCATCATTTTTTTACAGCGCGTACTTTATCAAAAATAGGGTCCATCCAGTACGTTGGCAGTTTACGAACTGAGTTGCTCAACAACGCACTCCACTGGTGCGATACCTCATCCATGTCTTCTTTTTCGAGTCGGTATTCCGTCATATGGAAGCTGTCTTTCGGGTACACGACGACGTCGAGCGGATAGTCTACATCGTTGGCGCTGACGCGGGTGGCGTCGAACGCGAGAAAGCCAATTTTCAGGGCTTCCTCCAAACTGGTTTCATACGACAGATTTCTGAACAATAGGGGCTTGCCATAGCCGGAGTTGCCGATAATTTTGAACGGCGACCCCTGATCGACTTCTACCCAGTTGCCCTCCGGATAGAGAAGATACAGTTTGTGGTCGTTGTCATCTTCCAGTTGCCCGCCAACAATGGCATTGAGGTTAAAATGCATACCAGCCGCCAGTATGGAGGGTTTGTCTTCCTGCGCCACGCGTTTTACCTGTTCACCAAAGGCATTTACGGCTTTGTAGAGCTTGTTGAACGACCGGTCCTGCTCGCTCAGTACCTCATTGAAATACGTAATGGCCTTGTCGCGCACCGAGCGCAGGCCCGACGTCATGATGAAGAGGGAATGATGCTCAACTTCGTGAACGGAAATTTTCCGATTCGAAGAGACCTCCGTACCAGAAGTCAGGCGCCTGTCGGCGATAGCAACCAAACCCGACGCGACTTTGATACCTAAACAATACGTCATTCTGGACAGGGAAAAGCAGGGTGTATACCCAACAAATATACAGGTTGCCCCCGTTTTTAGTTGACAACCCCCGCTGTTTTCTCCCGAGTGGCCTTCAGTAGCAGGTCCATTGCTGCCTATACGTAGTGTTTATGCCGATGATTCACCTGGGACCGGAAAGGCTTAGAATAGTCACATCAATACAAAATTTCAACGGCCCAAAACAGGGCGTGCTGTTGAGAGAAGCCAGTAAAACCCAGTTGAATTGTATTCATACGCCATTCGAGTCGGCGAAAAAATGGACTAAATACAGCCTGCTTTATAAACGCTGATTTTGTGGAGGTAATGTAATAGAATACCGACTCTCCGCTGTTGAGTATGGACGCTGTGTCCTTTAGGGCCCGATAGTGTGTTTGCCGCGGTTAAGGGTAGAATTCCGGAATAACCGTTTGTTTTTGGAATTCGTTTGTGTTACTTTGTCCATAAGAAGGTGCTCAACCCCTTCGCCGAGGTGCAATGAATTTTGACGACGAGGACGACGACGATAACTTCATGGACTGGGACGGCTTCGACGAGGACTACGATCCGCAGGAGACCCGCGCCGAATTGGAGGCTGAAAACCGGCGAATCAAAAATCTGCCCATTCTTCGTAAAGCCAATGAGCTTATGGAACTGACGCAAGCCATTGTCGAAACCATCAATAAAGAAGAGGACGTGCTGATGATGCACGAGCAGATGCTGGCAAACGCCATGATGCTGGCCCCCAAGATCGTTGGGGCCGAAGGGGGTGACCTCTATACGCTACGTATGGAGAACGCCGTCATCATTAAAATGCACGCCCGCGAACTGCTAGCCCAGACGTCCTACTGTAAAGCCGAGAAACTGGCCCAAACGGCCTATCTGAATGTCCTGCGTGAAGAGATCGAGCAATTCCGGCTGCTATTCGTAGAGTGGGTCAACAACTTCGACAAAGACAATGATGCCCCTGACGACTGGGGCCTGTTCTACTAACCTGAATCGCTGGACAAATGTGTGTTTCGCTGCTGGCTTTAACTGCTACACATAGTAATCGCAGTCGGCTAACATCGCGTTTGCGATACGTTTGGTAAGAATAGGATAATACATCATAACCGTTCTTCAAACAGCTTCAGAATTCGTTTGTACTCGTCCATCCAACTGGTGGGTTCCACAAATCCGTGATCCTCGACGGGATACAGCGCCAGTTCCCAGTTTTCCTTTTTGAGTTCAATAAGCCGCTGCGACAGGCGAATAGCATCCTGCACGTGAACGTTCACGTCGACCATGCCGTGGCAGATGAGCAAATGGCCTTTTAACCCCTCGGCAAAATTTATTGGCGACGAACGACGGTAGGACAATGAATCTGTTTGGGGTTCGTTCAGGATGCTGGCCGTGTAAGGGTGGTTATAGGCCGCCCAGTCTGTCACAGGTCGTAGTGCCGCACCCGCCTTAAACGTTTCCGGGCTGGTGAACATAGCCATGAGCGTGATGAACCCGCCGTACGATCCGCCATAGATACCAATGCGTTTGGCGTCAACACCCTGCGTTTGCACGAGCCACCGGGCTGCATCGATATGATCGTCCAGATCTTTGCCACCCATGTGCCGGTAGATGCCCGTGCGCCACCCGCGGCCATAGCCTGCGCTGGCCCGGTAGTCGATGTCGATGACCGTGTAGCCCTTGTCGACCAGAAGATTATGGAACATATATTCCCGGAAATACTGACTCCACCACTTATGAGCGTTCTGTAAGTACCCCGCACCGTGGACAAATACCACACTCTTACCTGTTGGCCGAACCGGTTTGTAGAGCCGGGCATATATCGGCTGACCGTCGCGGGCGGGGATGGTCACGAGTTCGGGTTCCCGCCAGGGATACGCCTTAAACGCATCGGTAGGGGAGTTGGTGAGTTGAACCGGCGTTATCTGACCGGCAAGGGGTGAGGACGCCATTGGTTTTTTGCCCATTGATACCCTTTCCGACTGAGTTTGTTGACCGATGCCTGAAACATACAATTCCCACGGCCGGTTACTCGACGAATGTCGGATGGCCAGAGCCGTTTCGTCGGGCGACAGTGTTACGTCGTTGGCGCCGGTCATCGTTGTCAGGCGGGTTCGTTCTGGTAGACCGTTACGGCCACCCGATACCGGCATCCGGTAAAAATGCTGTTCGCCAGGATGAACCTCGTTGGTTTGAAGAAAAAAATGGGCTTTGTCTTTTGATAATTGCACCTGTTGCACTTCGAATCGGCCGGCTGTCAACGCCTTCCGTTCCCCTGGCCTGGAATTGTCAGCCAGCGCGTTAATGGTGTAGAGGTGTGAGTGTCCACTTTCTTCTGATTGGAACCAAAGGGTCTGATTGTCGGCGAGGAAGCCCATATTACCCATCGAAACGGTTGAGCCAATACCTGGTCCGCCAATCCACGCATCGTCGTACTGATGGTCAAGAAGGGTCAGCTTAAGGCTTTCTAAATCCAGTCGCATAATCCACCGGTCTTTATAATCCACCGACCGCACTACAACGACGGATATTTGCCCATCGGCCGACCAGATCGGTCCGTTAATAACAACTGGTCGGGTTTTCTTTGTGGTGTCTGGTTTCGTGGTGGTGCCGCTTGCGTTTAGGTGAGCAAGCTTGTTGGAGATGCCTGGTATATCATTGCCGCTGACGGCCCGAACTGTGTCTTTGCCGATGTCATACACGAAAAACTCGTAGGTTGGCTGTGGTGCACCAACTTTGGTGCGGGCAGCAATGTCCTCCGTATAGCCCGACTCGGTTACGTAGTTAGGTACCTGAGCAGTTTTGGCATTAGTTGCCCGTTTGGCAAGCCGGTACGTCACAAACCGGCCGTCGGGGCTAAGCTGCTGATTAGCCAACTGCCTCCCATCGAGGTAAATGGCTTTGGGGCGTTTGGGCCGGTCGGCCTTGCTGATGCGTTCGCCCTCGTCTTTTTTGGCTTTACGATCGCTAAGCACCGTCGACAACCGTAACTGTTCCTGCTTCAGAAATTTCTCTTCGTCGGTTAGTTTTGGAGAGGGCACATCGGCGGTTGGTCGGAAGTCGGTTAGTTGAGTTAGCTGTCCAGTTTGAAAATTAATGTTGAACAGGTTGGATTCGTTACGTCGAAACACAACGCCCCGCTCGTCTCCGGTGAACTGGGGTTCTGTTTCGGTGTCAACTGTATTAGTGAGCTGGCGGATAGTACCAGAGGCTACGTCTAGCAGAAATATATCTCCCTGTCGCTCAAATAGGCGTTGGGTTCGGGCTCGATTGTAGAGGGCAGTAGTGGCGGGCAACGCGCGTCGTTCAGCTGGGCTGACTTTCGTTGGCGACGAAGCCAAGAGCGTTTTGCCCCGGCCGGTCGTGAACGTAACTTTATAGAGTGAATCATTTTTGGCTTTTCCCGCATCTACCGTGGAAGGGTTCCAGTTAAAATAGACTGTTTTGGCGTCCTCCGACCAGAATGGATTGGAGGGCGACGTACCAACCCATCCTTTTGGGTCCTGCATAATTGTTTCGATGGTAAGCGGAGAGTAGTTCTTCTGGGGTGGTTGGGCTGACAGGGACGTAACAGACAACACGAGCAAATAGAAACGATTCATCGACGAAATGAAGTAAGCGGGCGAAAGCTGGAAATTAGGAAGAAAAGGGCGAAAGAATTACTTTTCGGCCAGGAAGCGGCAATGAATCCTGCTGTCAAATGGGTCATTTCGCCTATCGTGCGCGAGTTCAACGCAACTTTACGGGTGTTTCTCCGCAAGGAGGCAATACCAACCCTTTTAATTACCTGGCCCGATGGTTTCAGGCCGCGCCTGGATGTCCGGGCTGGCAGCATAGATTTACTACGTCACCAACAACGCTTATTTCGGCTGATGCACTACGTTATACACGCGTACGACTACACGGATGCCAACGCCCTCGACCGGCGCATGGCCGTTCGGCCCGCTCATTTAAACTACGTCCGCGAACTTAAGGCCAGAGGACAGTTTGTTCTTGGCGGTGCCCTGCTCGATCCTGATGGCCGAATGATTGGATCGATGCTCATACTCGATCTGGAATCCGACGAGCAACTGACGCAGTACCTCAGGGAAGATCCTTATATTGTGGAAAGAGTTTGGGACAAAATAGACGCCAGACCATTCCGCCAGGCACAACTTTAGTTAAACCTACAGGGAAGCTGATCGCGCCTTTTGACTTCTAAGAACCACGACTACCTTTTTGATACACGCAGCAATATTTGACATGGACGGGCTACTGGTGGATTCTGAACCCCACTGGCGGGCTGCCGAACGCATTATTTTTGGATCGGTCGGGCTGATGCTGACCGACGATGAATGCAAACAAACAACGGGTATGCCCATTCTGAACGTAGTGAACTACTGGCATGCCCAGCGACCCTGGTCAGCACAGGATGCAGAAGGGCGAACCAATGAACAAATCGCCGATGCTATTACCGAGAACGTTCACGAGCGGATTGCCACCCTCGCCGAACCAATGCCGGGCGCCCTGGCCGCCGTGACGCTGTTTGTTCAGCGGGGCATCCCGACGGCCATTGCCTCGGCCTCGCCCATGAGCCTGATCGAGGTGGTGGTAGACCGAATAGGCCTCCGTCCGCTGCTCACGCTCTGGCATTCGGCTACGCTGGAGGCCCGTAATAAACCCGCCCCGGATGTGTACCTCGGTACGGCCCGCAGGCTGGGTGTGCTGCCTGCCAACTGCGTAGCGTTTGAAGACTCGGGTAGCGGACTTGTTTCGGCCCATACTGCCGGGATGCGCACGGTAGCCGTTCCAGCCGAATTCGAACGTAACGACCCTAAATTTGACATTGCTACTACCAAACTGTCCTCGCTAACGGCCTTTGACGAAACCGCTTTTCATCTTCTCACCACCTAGTTCGTGACTTCCATGCGCCTATATCAACTCGATGCGTTCACCGACCGCCTGTTTGCGGGTAATCCTGCCGCCGTTGTTCCGCTGACCGACTGGCTTTCTGATGAACAGATGCAGCAAATTGCGGCCGAAAATAACCTCGCCGAAACGGCCTTCTACCGCAAAACTGACGATGATGCACACTACCACATCCGCTGGTTCACGCCCACGGTTGAAGTAGACCTGTGCGGCCACGCTACGCTGGCTACGGGTCATGTCGTTTTTTATCTGGAGGAAAAACCCGACGTGGAGCAGATTTTTTTCGACTCTCGCAGTGGTCCGTTAAAGGTATGTCGGGGCGAAAACGGATGGCTTACGCTCGACTTCCCCACCGACGTAGTGCAGCGACCAGTTGTACAGCCGCCCGCGCTGCTGGCAAGTCTGGGAGAGAAACCAATAGCTATATTCAAAGGAAAAACTGACTTCCTGGTGGTCTACGAAACCCAGGCACAGATTGAAGCCTTAACACCCGATTTTCGGGAAATGAGCACCGTTCCGGCGCGGGGCGTTATCGTAACTGCCCCCGCCGATGCTGGGTCGGAGGCCGATTTTGTGTCCCGGTTTTTCGGGCCGCAGTCCGGCATAGACGAAGACCCGGTTACGGGGTCGGCTCACACAACACTGGTGCCGTACTGGGCCGAAAAGCTGGGTAAAACTGAACTCATGGCTCGGCAACTGTCGGCGCGGGGTGGCTATCTGACCTGCAAACTGAATGGTAACCGCGTCGATATAGCAGGGCAGGTGCAGTTATACCTGACGGGTGAAATAACGGGATTGACCAATTAGGCCGCCGGCCGCCGATGTGAGCTATGGATAAAGGCGTCAGGGCAGCCTATATCCATAGCTCACATCCACTTGCTGAATGTCCGCAACTCATTACTGCCTCAACATGTCCTGTATCTACCTGTTGATACGTTCCGGAGCGCAGCCGCAGCCGCGGAAGAAATCTTATTGAATTATCGATTAAAGGAAACTTCTTTAGGATAATAATTTGTAACGTGTCTAAATAGCACTACTTTTGACGTAGAAACAACGTACAGGTAATGGAAAGTGAAATTGATCGTGCAGGCGCAGTTTTTATCCAACCAGTGACAAAGGCACCCGGCCAGACCAATCCGTTCATCAACACGGAGTGTGTGCTAAAAAGCTGCTGCAAAAAGTACAGAAAGGGCAAACGCTGTAAGAAATGCCCTAACTGATGCCCCATTTTTGCTTCAACACAAGACTTCCGTAACGGAACTCGCCACCCGGCTTTATTGTCCTGTTGGCACATGCACCTTTATATCCATATTCCTTTTTGCAGGCAGGCCTGTCACTACTGCGATTTTCATTTCAGTACCAACCTGAACCACAAATCGACCCTGGTCGATGCCCTTTGCGTTGAAATGGGTTTGCAGAAGAATTACCTGCCTACCAACGTATTAGAGACGATTTATTTCGGGGGGGGTACGCCGTCGCTGCTGACGGAACTTGAACTGCGGCAGATTTTTAGACAGATTCAGGCTCAATTCACAGTCTCATCCTCCGCCGAGATCACGCTCGAAGCGAACCCCGACGACCTCACGCCCGAAACGCTGGCTATGCTGCGCCGGTACGTCAATCGGCTTAGCATTGGCATCCAGACGTTCGACGAAGCCACCCTCCGCTGGATGAACCGTGCTCACACGGCCACCGAAGCCGAAACCTGTGTTCGGCTGGCGCGCGAAGCCGGATTCGACAATTTAAGCGTGGATTTGATTTATGGCATTCCGAAACGAACCGAATCACTCTGGACGGCCGATTTGCAAAAGGTGCTGAGGCTGAACGTTCCCCATATCTCGGCCTACGCACTCACCATTGAGCCTAATACGGCCTTTGGGCGCTGGGAGAAAACGGGCAAGCTCCCCCCCGCTGATGAGAACCTGGCCGCTGAACAGTTTGAAGAGTTGACAACTGCGTTGACGGGTGACGGTGACGCGTCGTCCTATTACGAGCATTACGAAATCTCCAATTTTGCGAAGCCTGGCCATTACGCCCGGCATAACACGGCATACTGGCAACGGCGACCCTACCTTGGCATTGGACCCAGCGCCCACTCCTACAATGGCCATAGCCGCCAGTACAACATCGCTAACAACAGACGTTATATCGCAGAAATTAGCCGCCGTATGTTGCCCGCCACCATTGAGACACTGACCACCGCCGACCAAGTAAACGATTATCTGTTAACGGGCTTGCGAACGCAGTGGGGTTGCTCCATTGCCGAGTTGAATACGTTGCTCGGTGACGACTTTGCCCAGCTACAG
>DATHAW010000317.1:0-10310 GCA_035296465.1 Spirosoma sp. | reverse complement strand
AGGTAACTTCAGTTATAATAATGCTGGTTTCCGGCTGGGTGGACCACTTATCAAAAACAAATTATTTTTCTTCGTCAACGGTGAATACGAGAAGAGTGTGGTGCCTGCCGTTACGTTCCCGGCTGATGGCCGTGATGAGCGGGGAGTTGCCTTTCAGCAGACGAGTAGTGAGCTGGGGCGGCTGCGCGATTTTCTGGTGACGCCCAACAACGGTAAATCGTGGACGTTCGATCCGGGTACGTTCAATAACTTCGACGTGCCAACGCAGAGCCTGAAGTTTTTGGCTAAAATCGACTGGAATATCAGCGATCAGCACAAATTCACCATCCGCTATAACCAGTTAAATTCATTTCGGGATGTGGCCATTAGTAATTCAGGTGGTTTCGGGTCGGCCCCTACCGGTCAGCGGCAAAATAACAATAATGCCCTGCCGTTCAGCAATTCGTGGTACCGCATCAACAACAACCTGCGCAACATCATTGGCGAGTTGAACTCCACGTTTGCTTCGGGTAAGCTGGCCAATCAGCTGCAGGTGGGTTATTCGGCCTTTCGCGATTTTCGCCAGTCGGCGGGCGGGGCGGCTATTCCAAACTTCCCCACAGTCGACATCCTCGGCCCGAATGGAAATACGCTGACCACGTTTGGTCCCGATCCGTTCACGCCTAACAACTTGCTGAGCCAAGACGTGTTTCAGTTGAATGACAAGTTCGACCTGTTCCTCGGCGATCACACCGTCACGATTGGTACGGCGAATGAGTTTTATAACTTCAACAACGTCTTTACGCAGCAGATCAACGGCGTTTACCAATATAATAGCATTAGTGATTTTATTCAGAACGTTACGAACCCGACGCCGGCATCAGCGGCCAACAGTGCAGGCTCAAATGCACCGACGCAGTACCTGCTGCAGTACTCGGCCATTCAGGGCAACCCGGCTCCGGCGGCCAAGTGGAACGCAACGCAATTGGGATTTTATGCACAGGACTCATACGCAGGAATTAAGAATCTGCGTATAACAGCCGGCATTCGGGTCGATATTCCTATGTTTCCCGGTAATAACCTGCTCGGCAACGCAAGAACGGACACTACAACCTTCGTGAATGGTGAACGGACTATTGTGAATAAACTGCCGAATACAACGCCCCTCTTCTCGCCCCGGGTTGGCTTCAACTGGGATGTGATGGGCGACAAATCGATTCAGGTGCGTGGTGGTGCGGGTATTTTCACAGGTCGAATCCCGTTTGTGTGGATATCGAACCAGGTATCGAACAACGGAGTCTTTTTCGGAACGATCAATGGCAGCCGGACTAACCCATTAGTTACCGGCACGGGTAGCAACACAGCTGTGAATTTGCAAAATACGGGTAACACGCCGTTCAATCCGGATCCGAATGCCTATGCTCCCCAACTGGCACCGTTTACAGGCTACCCGGCTGCGTCAACATTTTCGATTAATTCAACGGTGCCCAACTTCAAATTTCCGCAGGTATGGCGTACCAGTTTAGGTATTGACAAGACCCTGCCGGGTGGCTTCGTTGCAACCTTAGATGCTATATACACAAAGGACATTAATGCTATTTACCTTCGTAACGCGAACCTGTCCAACCCGGTTGGGACAGTAGCCGGTGATGGACGTCCTCTCTACGGGGCTGCCAATGCCGTAGGTAGTATTACCCCTCCCAACGACCGGCGTTTTGTCGATTATGTTGACCAGGCGCTGATGCTGGATAACGTTAATCGGGGGTATGCCCTAAGCCTGACCGCGCAGATTCAGAAAACCACGGGTCGTTTGAATGGTTCGCTGGCTTATACCTATACCGACTCGAAAGACATTAACGGCCAGACCGGTTCTACCGCTGGTGGTTTGTGGACGGGTAATCAGATTGTGGGCAGCCCAAACGACCCGAATCTGTCGTACGCCAATAACTGGTTCCCGAACCGCGTGGTAGGCTATGCTTCGTACCGCTTCGAGTATCTGAGCCGGAAACTGGCAACTACCGTATCGCTGATTTACGAAGGACGTAATGGCGGTAACTATTCGTACGTGTACGGAGGCAGCCCAAACAGCGACGGGGTCAATAACAACGACCTGATCTATATACCGCGTAGTCAGAATGAGATTTTGCTGGCGACGACCAATGCCCAGGATATGCGTACAACGCAGCAGATCTGGGATCAGTTGAACGCGTTTATTGAACAGGACCCTTACCTGAGCAAACGCCGGGGTCAGTATGCCGAGCGTAACGCAGCGTTAACTCCCTGGGTCAATTTTTTGAATATGAGAGTGTTACAGGATTTTGCCGTGAATGTGGGGGGTAAACGTAATACGATTCAGGTATCGGCTGAACTAAACAATGTGCTAAACTTCCTTAACTCTGGCTGGGGCCTGCTGAAATCACCAGCCCGAACAAACCTGATTGGTTTTTCAACGTATGAAACGCCCCACGTAGCAACAGCCCCCACGGACGGCACGTACTCACGTCGGCCAATCTTCACGTTTGCTACTAACCCCGATGGCTCCGCCTTAACTGACTCGTTCATTAACAACGTAAACGTGAGCAACGCCGTTGTGAATTCGCGCTGGCAGTTGCAGTTAGGTCTACGTTACATCTTCAACTAATCACCCTCATAGGACATAGTTATGAATACATTTTCGAAAACGATACTTAGCTGGGTAGTAGCTGGCGTGGTAGTGGCTGGTACGCTGATAGGCTGTCAGGATCCTGACTATGCCACACCGACCCCCGCAACCGGACCGAGGACCTCTACTGCTCGTGCGCTGTTCGTGAATGCATCGCCCAATTCGCCTGCTCTTAACTTTTTAGTCGAAAATGTGTCCGTTGCTCAATCGCTCACGTCAGGGCAAAGTTCGAGTTACGTATCTGTACCAACGGGTAACATTCAGTTGCGGGCTAAAGCAGCTACGGGAGCGATTGGCGGCACTCTGGGCAGCAACGATATTCTGTTCCGGGCGGGGGCTACCAATCAAAACAACTTTGGCGCTATAGCGGGTACGAGTTACACCGTCTTCGTGACAGACACCATTCAGCGCCCAGTTCCAACAACCCCAGCAGGTACCAGCAACCCCGGTGGCCTACAGTTTCTGACCGTAACTGACCCACTAACTCAGACGTTAACGGCTGGTGCGGGTGGCGTACGATTTTTTCACCTGGCACCGGACTTAGGTTTACCTGCCAGCACGACGGTAACAACTCCGCAGGTTGCATCATTGCGACTAAGTTCTCCAACCAGTTCGAGCGTCGCGCTTGCGAACCGGGCCTACCGGAACGTCACTGCTAACACGTTCACTTCGGTGCCTGCCGGGACTTATCGGGTGGATGTATTTACGGGAGCGACTGCTCCGCCAACGTCGTCTACAATAGCACCGGTCGCCAGCACTACAGTTAACGTAGAAGCGACGAAACTCTATACGCTCTACGCACGGGGATTACGACGGGCCAACACGCTGAGCGTAGGCCAGGTGCAACACAATTAAATTACAGTAATTTTCAGAGCGAAACGCTCCAACCAAATTGGTTGGAGCGTTTCGCGTACTGACGCGTTCTCATTCTACGGCAATACGGCCGTTTTGTCGTCAGCCTCTCTCATTTTTACGATGTCGGTTCCGGCTTGATAGCCTTGCACAATCACGCGGCCAATGTCATCCGAGTTGAACTTCATCAGGTTGAGGGTGAGCGGCTCCATGGGTCGAATAATGGTCAGGTGCAGATGGCGGCCGTGGAGTTGCTCGCGTTCAGCAAATCGTTGGGCCCAGGCAATGTCGTTGTTCACCAACTGGTTGACGGTGATATCCTTAACCCGGTCCATGAGGTTGAGCAGATTTCGGTAGTTGAATTTTTCGTTATAAATCCGTTTGGCATGGCAGGCAACGCAGGCAATTTCACCCGCCCCGTCTTCAATTGCTACCCGGAGCGGAGCTACCTCGCGCAGGCCGCCGTCCAGAAAAGCCCGGCGATGGTCGCCCCCGATCTGAACGGCGGGCATCAGAAACGGCAGCGAACTGCTGGCGTAGATGTAATCCAGAAAGTGGGGGTCGGTTGCGTCGGCGTAACACATATCGCCCTGGATGATGTCGACGGCTCCAATTTTTAGTTTAACCGGCCCGGTTTTTAACGCTTCCAGGTCTACGTGCTGCCGAATCAGGTTTTGAATGGGCGAATTATCCAGGAGTCCATCAAACCGGCGGATAAGCGTATTGTAGCCCAGCCGGAACCGCGATCGGATAACGGCTACGTCGTCAGGTTTAGTAATATGGCGAATCCAGAATTCGATCAGATATTTTCCGACTTTCACCCAATCGACCTGACCCGTCTGGGTCTGCTGGCGAGCGGCTTCGTTCGCCAGGAACGTAGCGTTCAGGCTCCCCACCGAAATGCCGTAAAGCTGATCCGGCCTAAAACCTGACTCGAACAGCGCCATGACGGCCCCCGCCTGGAAGGCTCCTTTTAGTGATCCGCCCCCCAGCACAAGGGCTTTTTGAGGAGGCTTCGTTTCGGGCGCGACATTGGCAGGGTGAGGGGAGGGGGGCGTTGGGTTATTAACCATAAAAGGATGTGCGTGATGACGTGGGGTAAATTGAGGATTTTTATGTCGTAAACAAAACGAAACTGACTATAGGATTTAGCATACCCGCCCTGCTTTTCTGACCGGCTTTTTCGGCGTCTGCACTTTCATCACTATACTTGCCAGCGAATAAGTCACAAGAGTCAGTCGGCGCAATGGCCGAAACTTACACACCGACTGACTGGCTAACTTCTACAACTCCTCCCAATGTCTCTTACCGTTGCCGATATACAAGCCCCGATTGCTGCCGAAATGGATTTGTTTGAGCAGAAATTCCGGAGCCTGATGAAAAGCGACGTTATGCTGCTCGACCAGATCATGAGTTACATTGTGAAACGGAAAGGCAAGCAGCTCAGGCCCATGTTTGTTTTCCTGACGGCGGGAGTCTGCGGACAAATAACGGAATCTACGTACCGGGGCGCATCGCTGATTGAATTGCTCCATACGGCCACACTCGTTCACGACGACGTAGTGGACGACTCCAACTACCGGCGCGGATTTTTCTCCATCAACGCGCTCTGGAAAAACAAAGTCGCCGTGCTGGTGGGCGACTACCTGCTTTCGCGGGGGTTGCTGCTATCCGTCGACAATGGCGATTTTGAACTGCTTCAGATCGTGTCGACGGCCGTGCGCGAACTGAGTGAAGGCGAATTGCTGCAGATTGAAAAAGCCCGTCGGCTGGACATTACCGAGGCTGTTTACTACGAAATCATTCGCCAGAAAACGGCCTCCCTTATTGCTTCCTGTTGTGCCGTAGGAGCCCGGTCGGCGGGCACTGACAAAGCGACAGTCGAAAAAGCGCACGCTTTTGGGGAGAAAGTTGGCATAGCGTTCCAGATAAAAGATGACCTGTTCGATTACGGTACGGCAGAAATTGGTAAGCCGCTGGGCATCGACATCAAAGAAAAAAAGATGACTCTGCCGCTCATCTATGCGCTGAACAAAGCGGGTTACCTAGAGAAGCGCCGAATTATCAACATCGTTAAAAACGAAAGTGAGAATCCCAGAAAAGTGGCAGAAGTGATTGCTTTTGTCAAGAATTCGGGTGGCATTGCGTATGCCACCGATGCTATGAACGGCTACGTAGCCGAAGCCCAGATCCTGCTCGATTCCTTCCCCAATTCGCTCTACCGGCAGTCGCTGCACCAACTGGTGCAGTATACCATCGAGCGAAATAAGTAGCGACTGCTAAACAATTGCATCAGCCACCTCATTGTCCATTGGTGTCGGTCCAAAGGTCGCGCTCCGCTCGGTTCGCCGGGGTGATTCCTGGGCGGATTGATTTGTCAATTGTCCGTTGGTCTTCTGACGGAAGAGTCTATGAAAGTCCGGGCTTTCGGTGTTCATCCATTTGTCCCAGAAAGTGAAATACAGGCCGTAGTTGAACCGGAACTGCGTATGGTGCAGGCTATGGTGAGTGGCCCCAATGAGCCAGCGTCCTAACCAGTGCCGGTTGAAATCGCGCGGATATATTTCCGTGTTCAGGTGGTTGATAGCGCTGGTCACGGTCATGATGAGCAGCAGCAGCCCCACCGCCGAGACGTGTAGCGGCAGGACGAACGTCAGGGCGGGAATGATAATGGCCTGAAGCGTACTCTCAATGGGGTGAAACGAAAAGGATGTCCAGGGCGAGGTTGTGATGCTATCATGGTGGGTCCGGTGAATTCGTCCATACACACCGGGCCGGTGCATCCAGCGGTGAAGCCAGTAATAGTAGGTTTCGTGAATGAACAGCACAAGGGCAATACTCACCGGATACCATAGCAGAGGATACGCAGTCAGGTCAGTGTAGATCCGGGTGTAACCCGCTTGGTAAGCCATCATTACGCCCAGGCCAATGGCTGTGAAAATCAGCGACGTAAGCGCCGACCAGCCGATCTCGCGCCTGTCCTGTCCGGGTTTTCGGGGACGGGTCTGCACTGCCCGGTGCGCAAACTGCTCCTGCATAGAAACCTTGAACAGCCACCAGAAGCACCACGCGAACAGCACGTACCGGCCAAAAATCGACGTGAATAAAATGAGGGCCGTTAAGAAAAAAGAAAATGGGGTATCAAGCTGGATCATAAAACGTAAATGGGCCGCAAGGCCACTCCTGAGTCAACTCCATGGACCCGGCAATGTTAAGATTTTAACGAAAAAATGGGCAGGAAAGGCATCAATACCGCCTGATAATACCATTCCTAGGGCCGGTACGTCGCTCTGTTGAATTGTTTATACCTTTGCCGCACCGTTTTGAACTTTCAACACAGCGGCTCTATGCGCCCGATTCCTTTTGCATTGCTCCTGCTACTGGCAGTGCCAGCGTTTGCTCAGACCCAAAGAACAAGTCCTTCCCAACCCCCCGTTCCCTCTGCAGGTCAGGCGTCGGCGCGGCCAAAATTGGTTGTTGGTATCGTTATCGACCAGATGCGCTACGATTACCTATACCGTTATTACGACAAATATACCGCTAATGGCTTTCGGCGCCTGATGGAGGGCGGTTTTAACGCCCGCAACAACCATTATCACTACGCAGCTACCTACACCGGACCTGGCCATGCGGCTATCTATACGGGTTCGGCCCCGGCTCTGAATGGCATTGTTGGGAATGATTTCTACGACCGGAACCTGGGACGCATGGTCTACTGCGCCGAAGATACGACCGTTAGTACGCTGGGGAATATGGGTGCCGCCGGTAAGATGTCGCCCCGCAATATGCTGGTCACCACCATTGGCGACCAGCTTAAACTGGCCACCGATGGCCGGGCTAAAGTCGTTGGCATAGCCCTGAAAGATCGCGGAGCCATTTTGCCCGCCGGCCACGCGGCCAATGGAGCTTTCTGGTTCGATTCCAAAGACGGAAATTTCATCAGCAGTACGTTCTACAGCAAGGAACTACCAGCGTGGGTGCAGGCTTTCAATGCCCGTAAGTTGCCCGAGCAGTTCATTGGTCAGAAATGGGAAACCATATTACCCCTGAATCAATATACCGAAAGCACCAGCGACGACCAGGTATACGAAGCGACGCTGCCCGGCGAAGCCAGGCCGGTGTTTCCGCACGAATTTGCGGTTCAGGCGGGCGGATCTAAATACGAAGTCTTACGTAGCAGCCCCTATGGTGACCAGCTGACCAAAGAATTTGCGCTGGCCGCTATCAGGGGCGAAAACCTGGGTCAGAATGGGGTAACGGATATGCTCTGCGTCAGCTTTTCTTCGCCGGATTATATTGGCCATGCGTTTGGGACGCACGCCATCGAAACGGAAGACAATTATATTCGCCTGGACCGGCAACTGGCCGATTTGTTTGTGCAGTTAGACGCTACCGTTGGGAAAGGCCAATGGCTGACGTTTTTATCGGCCGATCATGGTGCGGCCGATGTTCCCGCGTTCTCGCAGCAATACCGCATTCCGGCTGCTGTAAAAGGGTATGGCGAAGTAAACGATGCTGTTAAAGCGAGCCTTGAAAAAGCCTATGGACCGGGGCGGTGGGTGCTGGCTTATTTCAACCAGGAAATTTACCTGAACCATGACCTGCTGGCTGATAAAAAAATCCCTTTGGGGGAAGCCTATGACGTAATCAAACGAGCGTTGCTCAAGCAGCGCGGTGTTATCAATGTCCTGAATCTGCATAACCTGAACGCCGACGCCCTACCCGAAGCACAGGCCGATCTGTTTCGCAACGTTTATTTTCCCAACCGTAGTGGAGACATTTATGTGTTGCAGCAGGCAGGTTGGTTTGAGGGGCGCGCCAAAGGCACCACGCATGGTACAACCTACACCTACGATACCCACGTACCGTTTTTGCTGTATGGCTGGGGCGTCCGGCCGGGGCAGACTTTCCGCCGAACGCACATTTATGATATTGCTCCAACAATAACAGCCCTGCTTGGCATTCTTGAACCCAGCGGCTGCATTGGCGACCCACTGGGTGAAGCAATCAGGTAAGCGATGAGCGAATAATTAACTCAGGGTACCTCACTTAAATACGATTTCCTTAAACCCAAAATGGCGAACCTGCCCGGCCTCGTCAATAGCGAGCCGCCCCGTTTCATCTATACCGACAATTGTACCCCGAAAAATACGGTCGCCATCGCTCAGGAAGATATGCTCCTGTTGGTAGCGGTACAGGAGTTTCAGGTAGTCCGTTTTCATTCCCTCACGCTGCCCTGACCGTAATTGCAGGTAACGCTGTTCAATGCGTTCGCAGACCTGACGTAGCAAACCTGCCAGGTCGTAGCCGTTAGGCAGGGTAGCCAGGTGCTGAAGGGACGTAGCGGTCGAGTAGTCAAATTCGGTTTGGTTTACGTTCAGCCCCATTCCCACTACCGACCACGCCAGGGTGTAGCTGTGCAGTGTGTTTTCGATCAGGATGCCGCCCAGTTTCCGGTCGCCTGCGTAGATGTCATTTGGCCATTTGATGCGGATTATATCGCCGACAAGGGGTAGGAGAGCATCAGTCAGGCCAACAGAGACAGCCATATTTAACCAGAACTGATCGGTTGCCCGAAGAAACGTTGGTTTCAACAGCAGCGAGCAGGTCAGGTTTTGGCCGGGTCTGGATTCCCAGTGGTTGCCCCGCTGTCCACGTCCGGCCGTCTGATTGTCCGTAACAATAATTGTGCCTTCAGCGGGATCATGTCGGGCAATCATATCGGACGCTTCGTCGTTAGTTGACTGACAGCTTGGCAGGTATTTTATTATTTGCCCAATGAATAGGGTTTTGGGATAGATTTTGTACAAAGTATTGTTTAGTTTAATAGTAGGAAGTTAATGGATGGTGCTGCCGATGTTACGTATCGGCGAGGCAAAGTACCCGCTGATTAGCTGAATGCGTCACGTTATATAAACCGCATGAGAATCAATAAACATAGTGAATTCACCGCCGAGCAAATCCGTGATTTTGTAGTCCGGGGCATGCAGGAGAAAAAAGCGCAGGACATCGTTGTTATGGACCTGCGTCGGGTTAAAAATGCCATCTGCGATTATTTTGTCCTGTGTTCCGGTAACTCTGATACACAGATCGACTCAATCTCCACCTCCATCGAGGAAGAAGTGTATAAAGTAAGTCGGCAGGACCCCTGGCACCGCGAAGGTAAAACGAATCGTGAATGGATTCTGCTCGATTATGTAGATGTGGTCGCGCATGTTTTCAAAAAAGAACGCCGGTCCTTCTACGATCTTGAACAACTCTGGGGCGATGCCGAGATTCAGCACATCGAAGAGGGTACGATGGTACCAGCAAGTCGATAATTTAAATGCTTCAGTCCAGCCGTTTGTCGGCCGGACTGACCGCTTATCCGAACCGTTTCGCTGTAGAAACATTAGTTTGTGAAACCGTGTTACCCTTAAAATCCGTTTGTACAACCTGAGGAAATGTCAGATAATAATAGAAATCCCTTATCCCCCCGGGGCGGGCCACGAAAGCCCAGTTTCCAGGGGTGGATCGTTGCTTTGCTGATTGCTTCTATTCTGGGCATCACGTTTTTCAATAAAAGCTCCGCTACCCGCGAGATTTCGCAGAAGCGCTTTGAGCGAATGATGAAAGATCGTGAAGTGGCCTCCATTGTGGTCGTTAATGATCGGGTTGCTGAGGTAACACTCACCCCGCAGGCAGCTCAAAGCGCTAAATATCGCAGTCAATTTGCCGATAAGCCTTATTTTGGGGGCAATCAGGGTCCTCATTATCAGTTTAATATTGCGTCTCCGGACTCCTTTAAGAAAGACCTCGACACGATTCAGCAGGGAAT
>DATHAW010000316.1:0-4324 GCA_035296465.1 Spirosoma sp. | reverse complement strand
CGTAGCGCAAGCCTAAACGAACGCAGTGTTTCCCTAACGGTTAAATTGTTTGGAAAACGCTGCGTTCGCTACGTTATAATAAGACGCTCTGATGGTAATGACAAGTCAGTTTATCCGATTAAGTCAAGGCGTTCAATCGTGCTTATTTTAAGCCATACGTTCTTTCTGACCTGTATACGGATACGTAGATAATTGCCTCGAAATGAGTGGCATCTGAGCTATATATTGTTTAGTTTTCCTTTGAAAACACCATAGCCCATTAATACACCATGCCCTCACCCTTTGCTAACGAAACCCATCCGGTAACGCTGCTACACTATTTCTATCACTGGGAACAACAGCAGCCTGACAAAATTTATTTGCGCCAGCCTGTCGGTGATCGGTATACCGACTATACTTGGGGAGAGGTTGGGCAACAGGCGCGTCGGTTAGCTACGTATCTGAACAGCCTGGGTCTGCCACCGAGGAGTAACATTGGCCTGATGTCAAAAAATTGTGCGCACTGGATCATCGCTGATCTGGCAATTATGATCAGCGGACATACGTCGGTGCCTTTTTACCCCACCCTCACCGGGCCGCAACTCAGGCAGGTGCTCGATCACAGCCAGTGCCGGCTACTGATTGTCGGTAAAATAGACAACTGGCCTTCGCTAAAACCGAGTGTACCCGAATCATTTCCCTGCGTTGCCTTCCCGGATTATAGCCCCAACGCATCCCCGCCCGATTCCGACCACACGCAGTGGCAGGCAATTCAGGAGCAGTATGAACCGCTGACAGGCACGACCGAAGCAGAAGTCGATGCAGTATTTTCCATTGTCTATACGTCGGGCACCACCGGAAATCCAAAGGGGGTCATGATCAGTTATAGGGCAGTCTGGCTGCTTCTCAGGGCGTGTAAGCCTTATATCTATCCCGACCTGCCGGATGCCCGTTTTTTTGCTTATCTACAGCTCTGTCACATGGCGGAGCGTTCGCTGGTAGAAATTCTTGGTTTATATGCAGGCGGGACGGTTTACTTTGCTGAATCACTCGATGCGTTCGCCAAAAATCTGGTCACGGCCCGCCCAACCCATTTTACGGCGGTGCCGCGCATATGGGCTAAATTTCAACAGGGTATACTGACCAAAATACCCCAGCCAAAACTGGATGTCTTACTCAGGATTCCGGTGGTGTCTGACCTTGTCAAACGTAAAATTCGGCAGGGATTGGGCCTTAACGATGCCCGGCTGATGGGGACAGGGGCAGCTCCCATGCCCGTTCCGCTGATTCAGTGGTTTCGGCGACTGGGGATTCGCATTCAGGAAGCATATGGGCAGACGGAGTCGACGGCCATTATCTCGTTCATGCCGCCCAATGCCATCAAAGATGGAAGCGTGGGCAAGCTGCTCGATGGTTTAGAGGCTCAGATTGAGCCTGTTACGGGCGAATTACGGGTGCGTAGTAACTGGCTGATGCTGGGCTACTACCGCGAGCCGGCCCTGACCGATGCGGTTCTCCATGACGGCTGGCTGGCAACGGGCGATGTGGGAAACGTGGACGCTGACGGCTATCTACAGATCACGGGTCGGGTGAAAGATAGGTACAAAAGCCCCAAGGGCGAGTATATTGCCCCTTTACAGATCGAACTTGGTTTCGCCGACAACCCTTATATCGATCAAATTTATGTGGGGGGTCAGCACCTGCCCCAGCCAATTGCGCTGGTTGTTTTATCAGACACCGGCAAACAGATTGCCCGACAACTGGTTGAGCAGCGTCTGGTGCAAACAGTTCAGGAATTGAACCCCCGTCTGTATCCCTACGAACACATCCGGAAGGTTATCGTAGTCAGAGACGCCTGGTCGGTAGAAAATGATCGACTCACCCCAACGATGAAGATTAAGCGGAACGCCGTCGAAACCCACTACCGGCCGCAGATGGATTCCTGGTTTAGCCAGCCTGAAACGATAATCTGGGAAGAGTAAAGTGGTAGGCTTAACCCGTTCGGGTCGGCGCGTATGCCACACACAAGCGCTGGCCCGATCTATGATTTAGGGAGCTTTTCTCATAAAAGCCCGTTCGTTACTTTGACAACTCCAGCACGACCGCCGTTTTAGCCGGTAATCTTATCAGTTTCAGATCGCTTACGGTCACGTCAGTCAAAATGTTGCGGGCGGAAGTGAAGCCCCTCATCCGTTCGGCGAAGCGGGCCGTGTCGAGCGAAATTTCCTTGTCATTCGTATTGGTTGCCACCATCACCGTCTTGCCGCCGTCGTAGCGAAAATACACGTACGTGCCCTCCTGCGGCAGAAACTGCATCAGTTTTCCGGTATGCATCACCGGGTTGTCGCGCCGGTAGGTCGCCAGTTTCCGCACAAATGTGTGCGCTTCGTTTTCCCGGTCGGTGCGCCCCGCCCTTTCAAATTTATTTTCCCGATCGCCCCGAAAGCCACCCGGAAAGTCGCGACGAACTTCGGCATCCGACGGATTTTTGAAGTTCTTCATCAGAATTTCGGTGCCGTAGTACATACTCGGGATGCCGCGCGTAGTGAGCAGCCACGTCAGGCCGATTTTATACTTGTCGAAATCCTCGCCAATCACCGACAGAAAGCGGTCCGTATCGTGGTTGTCCAGAAACGTCACGAGTGTGTTCGGGTCCACATAAACGGCGTCCTGCGCCAGGGCCTGATAAAACCGGTTAACGCCATCATCCCAGCTAAACTTCTGCTTCAGCGCATCGAGCATTGCCGCCTGCACAACGAAATCCAGCCCGCCCGGCTGGTTCGACTTAAACGGGAAATTGATGGTATTGCGGGTGTAGTATGACTGATCGACAACGTTGTTCACCCACGACTCGCCAAAAATGTGAATCTTCGGGTACTCCGTCATTAAAGCCGCGTTGCAGCGGTTCATAAACGGCTGATCGTTATACATATACGTATCGACCCGCCAGGCATCGACACCGAAGTTTTCGACCGTCCAGAGGGCATGCTGAATCAGGAAATTGGCCACATAGGGGTTGCTCTGGTTCAGGTCGGGCAGAAACGGCACAAACCAGCCGTCGAGCGTAACGCGCCGGTCGCTTTCGGCCCCGTGGGGGTCGGTAACAGGCTGGTATTTGTAAGACGTATTGGTATACGTAGGCCATTGGTGAAGCCAGCTTTTCATGGGCAGGTCTTTCAGAAACCAGTGGTTGATGCCGCAGTGGTTATAGACCGCATCCTGCACCACTTTCAGCCCGGCCGCGTGGGCACGCTGCACAAACGTTTTGTAAGCTTCGTTGCCGCCCATGCGCTTATCCACCGCGTAGTGATCGGTAAATCCGTAGCCATGATACGCTGACCGCATCACCCCGCCCTCGTTGGTGAGCGGCTGGTTATTTTCCAGCACGGGTGTAAACCAGATGGCTGTAACGCCAAGGTCTTTGAGGTAATCCAGATGCTGCCCGGCTCCGGCCAAATCGCCCCCGTGCCGATAGAATGGGTTGGACCGGTCGGCATTCGGATCTGCCATATCAGTGAACTTGTCGTTGCTTTCGTCCCCGTTGGCAAAGCGGTCGGGCATGGCTAAATAGATGAAATCGGCCGCCGTTACGCCCTGCCCCTTCGGCGATTTGTCGCGGGCTCTCAGGTCAAACGGCTGTACGAGCGTCTGACTGCCCTGCTTTCCGACAAGCCGAAGCGTACCGGGTTTGGCCGTCGGCGCAATGGTCAGGTCCAGAAAGGCGTAGTTTGGATTCTCGACGCGGTGCGCCTTCAGCAGCTTCACCCCCGGATAATTGACCGAGTACGTTAGCGTTCCGGCATTGGGGCCATAAACCAGCAACTGAACGGCAGGATTTTTCATACCCACCCACCAGTTTGTCGGGTTGACTCGCTGAATTTGGGCGTTTTGAGAAAATAGGGAACCGGCCATCCAGAGAGAGAGCAGGAAGCTTAGACAGAATTGCTTCATGAGCGTAGGTTTGTTTTGGTCGATCTGAATGGCGCAAACAATGGCTGAACGAGTCTGTTTTGCGAAGGTGGAAAGCAATTTCATGCAGGCAGGGTATTGGTTTTTTGGGTAAATATCCCTTTAAATCCGATAACCCGGTCGCGGTGACGTAAACTTGTTATAGACCTATCCAGGGAGGGCCAGGCGTGCATCGCACAAAAATAACCGGCGTTTTTCGACGGGAAAGACCATACTTTTGCGGCAACCCGAATCAGCACTCAACTGACCCTATGCATACGACTTCTGCTGCCCCCGTCATGGATAAACTGATTATCTATCAGATTTTTACCAGGCTCTTCGGCAACCGAAACACAACCAACAAGCCCAACGGCTCCCGTGAAGAAAACGGCGTCGG
>DATHAW010000315.1:0-3172 GCA_035296465.1 Spirosoma sp. | reverse complement strand
AGTATGCGTAATAGGTACCGAGCCGGTGTACCCATCATGTACCCCAGCCGCCAGCCGCAACCGGGTATGTCGGCGCGTAGCCAGTGGGGTAGTCATGAATAAAGGCGACCGTCGGCGGGCTTCGGCCCCATTGAAGTGCAGGCTATCGGGCGAGGCTGTAACCGCCAGTAAGTCCCGGTAGTACTTCTGTCGGCGCCCGAGCGATTCGTAGTACCAGCTTTCCAGGTTTGAAATTGGTACGAAGGCTGAACAACTGGCCAGCCGGTGGCGGCTTCGCATGTACATCAACAACGTAGCATACCCACCACCACTGTTACCCACCACATGAATCTGGGTCGGATCTACGTTGGCGTGCCGCATGGCGTAATCAACGGCATCATCTAAGTCGGCCAGTACCAAGTCTGAACCACCCGCTGCTGGGTTTGTGTTGGGCCCCCGAAAATCGGGATGAATGTAGTGGTAGTCCTCGGCCAACACCTGCGGCAACAGTTCATCCTGCTGATCGTACCCTCCGCTCCAGCTATGTAAACTCACCACCAGCGGTTGCGGGCCAGGTTTGGCGCTTTGGTGAAAATAAGCCCGTTGCAGGCTACTATCTTTGGCGGAACGAATGGTAACCGGCTGACAGGTCGCAGGCCAGCCGTTTTGCCGGGGAGCCTCCTGCGCCTGCATCGATAGCGCCCAAACCAACAGTAAGGAACTGGTTATGAATCGCATGAACTATTCTGATTTGTGCGCTTTCCCGTTTACCAGTACACCGACCTGTCCATCAATCGAGGGAGCAGCTTTGATCCGGTTTAGGTCTGGGTCCACTACGTTGTCCAGCACAAGAGCCGAGCGGGCATCCGGCTCACGAACGGTCAGGTGGATGTTATCGAGGGTTAGCCCCCTGACGTGCCGCGCCCATAGACCATAAGCGGGCAATTCCGGACCAAACATATGGTTTTCGGGATAGGCCCGCTCGTTCTCCGGCATAACTCTGGAAGCAGCATCAATAGCTCCTTTACCGGGTCCAGTGAAGGAAATGTCGCGCAGGGTTACGTTTTCTACATAATGCCCTGGGAAACCGGTAATGGAACTGGTCATGCGGCTGTGGCTTTCGGCCACGATGTGGCTGATAAATACGTTCCGCAACTGACCCGGTGGCCGATCGGGGTCGGTTGGTTTCTCCTTACGGGCCCGGTTGCCCAGCTTGATAAAAATGGGCGTTTGCACGTCCCGCATTACTACGTTCTGCACCGTAACGCCGTCCATAACACCTCCGTCGACAACTTCCAGGGCCAAGCCAGCGATAACAGTACGTGGCTGGTCGACGTACCGCAGGTTCTTATCCCAGAAACGCAGTTTGTCGCGGCTCGCGGCTGAGATGGTGCAATTGCTGATGGTGATGTTACGGAAGCCGCCCAGCGAAGCCGTACCGGTCTTGATGCCGTTGCAGTTGGTACGAATCTGGCAGTTGGTAATGGTTACGTTCTCAACGGGCCAGTAATAATTGCTTTTGAGACAGATGGCATCATCGTCGCAGTCAATCTGGCAATCCGAAATGGTCACGTTACGGCTTTCGATGTCGATACCGTCGTTATTGAAGTTTTCGAGGTTATCGACCCGGATACCCGTAATCCGAACGCCGTCGCACCCCAGGTAGTACTGGTTCCAGAACAGCGAATTGCGAAGGGTAACCTGCTGGACGACCACGTTACGGCAGGCAATCAGGTACACGGAAATGGGCCGATGGTTGTTTTCGGCACTCGTGTTGACGCGGGTAGCCGCTCCGTTGCCATCGATCGTGCCGGGGCCATCGATTGTGATGTGTTCCTGCTTCTCGGCAAACAACAGGGCAAACCGCGACTGATCGTGCCGGATCTGAGCCGCCGGGTCAACGGAACGGGGTACATCCATGAGCGTTTTTGACCCTATTTCGGGGTAGTCTCCGGGGTTAGGGCTACCCAGCAGCACAGCACCAGGCCCCAGAAACAGTCGGACGTGGCTCCTGAGGTAGAGTGTTCCCGTAACGAAGCGACCGGCCGGTACGTCGACCGTTCCGCCCCCGGCGCGGCTGGCCGCATCAATCGCCTGTTGAATCGCCCTTGTATTGAGCGTTTTGCCATCAGCTTTGGCCCCAAAACGAACAACGGAGTAGGTCTGGGCCAGCGTTAGCGGGCCCAGCAGGAGCATACCGAGTATAGAGGTAATCGAACGTAATTGAAACAAATGAGCACTACTTACACACATGATTGGGCAGGGTGAATGAATTTGGCCTAGTGTATCGATACCAGTATAAAAACCCGGTTCTCTCGTCGGGGAGAACCGGGTTTTTATTGCCAACCTATGAAAATTTATGTGTCTTGAATTACTTGAGAGGGATTGTTTATGTACCGCCTTTTGGGTTGTCAATCTGGCCCTCAACAGATTCGATGACCGTACGGCATGAACCCGACATGGCTAAACCAATCAGTATCCTGGGTTCTGAGTCAGTGCCGGGTTGATGTCACGCTGTTGCTGCGGAATCGGAAACAGCAGATCTTTATCACTGACGGTCTTGCCCTTTTCCCGCATAACCTCCAATGCCCGGCCAGTGCGGAGCAAATCGAACCAGCGATGGCCTTCAAAAGCGAGTTCCACACGTCGCTCGTTTTCCAGAGCCGTTCGGAGCGCTGTCTGGCCGCTCGCGGTCACATCGGCCAACCCAGCCCGCTTCCGAACCTGGTTAAGAAACGGCAGCGCCTGAGCGGATTGATTCTGTTCGTTCAGGGCTTCGGCGTACATCAACAGCACATCGGCATAACGCAGGACAATCCAGTTGGCGTCCCCGTCGTTGGGCGATTGCAACTGAGTCATGTATTTACGCACGTAAGGGTCATTCACCACCGTACTGCCGTTCATCCAGCTCTCAGCCAGCGAAGCGGGTTTTCGGGAGTCACCGGCTTCGTACGCTGTAATCATGTCACGCGTCGGCCGGTTATAGCCTTGTGACGCTCCCTGCCCCGTTACGGCTACTCCCCCAGTTCGGGGTGCAAACAAGGTAGCAAAAGTGTTGCCACGACCCTGGCTATTCGATTTGTACGCTACTTCAAATATCGATTCCCGGTTGTGGGCGTTGGCATCCCGGAAAAGGTCGGCATAATTCTGCAGAAGCTGATACGTTCCGGCATCAATGACCTCTTTCAGCACC
>DATHAW010000314.1:0-5998 GCA_035296465.1 Spirosoma sp. | reverse complement strand
CCAGACTATCCACACAGACTATCGACTCTACGGTATGGGGCAGCGTGGCCGAAAAAGTCAATGGTCGGCAGGTTTCCCTCGTGGGCGCTACCGTGCTATGGGTCGGTACGTCGGCAGGCACTGTAACCGATTCGGTCGGTCGTTTTCAACTCGCCAGGTTGCCGGGCACATCCCGGTTGGTTTTTAGCTACGTAGGTTATGCGTCTGATACGGTAGTGATTGCCGACCCGGCAGTTGAGGTTAACGTACTGCTGCGTGCGGACTCGCCAGGCTCATCGCGAACGTTGCAGGAGGTGACTGTTTCGGGTGCCCCCGGTCAGATTGACCGGCTCAACCCTATCCAGACCGAGTTTATAAATCAGCGGACGCTGGCTAAAGCTGCCTGCTGCAACCTCTCCGAAAGTTTCGAAACCAACGCGTCGGTAAGCGTGTCCTATGCCGATGCCGTGACGGGAGCCCGTCAGATTCAGTTTCTGGGGCTGGGCGGTCAGTATGTTCAAACCAATGTTGAGAATATCCCCACCGTACGCGGCCTGGCTACTGCATTCGGGCTAAACTACATTCCGGGTACGTGGATCACGAGCATAGACGTGGGTAAGGGGGCGGGTTCGGTCGTGAATGGCTATGAGTCGATGAGCGGCCAAATGAACATCGAACTACAAAAGCCCGACTCGCCCGACCAGCTTTTCCTGAATGGCTACGCCAACAGTTTCGGCCGGCTCGAAGGCAATGTCAACTGGTCGAAACCATTAAGCAATAAGTGGAGCGTGGGTGTGCTGGGCCATGCCAGTACGCTGCGAACGGAGATCGATCAGAATCGCGATAGCTTCCGCGATTTGCCCTTCTACACACAACTCAATGCCATCAATCGTTATAAGTATAGCAGTGAGCGATTCATGGCGCAGTTTGGCGTGAAGGCACTTTATGATGACCGCGTTGGGGGGCAGTTGTCCCGCCTGGGACCATCGCGCTACACGTTTGGCAACACCACCCGGCGGCTGGAGTTTTTTTCCAAAATGGCTAAACTCTTCCCTGACCAACCCTATAAAGGCCTGGGCCTGATACTCAATGCCTTAAATCACGAGCAGACGGCCCTGTTCGGATTTCGTCCGTATGCCGGGCGGCAGCGAACAGTTTACGCCAATCTTATCTACCAGAGCATATTAGGTAATACCAATCACGCCTACAAGGCGGGTGCCAGCTACCTCCTCGATGATTACCGGGAACAGCTGGGGGCGTTGCAGACGAGCCGCACGGAATCGGTGCCGGGCATTTTTGCGGAGTACACCTATACGTACCCGGAAAAGATGACCGTAGTGCTGGGCGGGCGGTTCGACTACCACAATCTCTTCGGAGCGCAGTGGACGCCCCGTGCCCACTTGAAATACAACCTCAACCCAAATCTGACGCTGCGGGCGTCGGCGGGTCGTGGTTTCCGGGTGCCTAACTTCCTGTCCGAAAATTTTGGGTACTTAGTCAGTTCGCGGGTCATCATTAACGAAGCAGCGCTGCGGCCTGAGATTTCCTGGAATTATGGCGGAAGCCTGACCAACGACTTTACGATGTTCGGCCAGAAAGCATCGCTCGTGCTCGATTATCACCGCACCGATTTTCAGGAGCAGCTTTTTGTCGACATCGAGCACCCCCGCGAAATACATTTTCACAACCTCTACGGTAAATCCTTTGCCAACAGTTTTCAGGCCGAACTGAACTACCAGCCCATCCGTCGGATGGATGTTAAAGTGGCTTACCGGCTATTCGACGTGCGCCAGAGCATGAGCGTTCCTTCTGAAGATACCTTACT
Organism: Spirosoma sp.; assembly: GCA_035296465.1. Classification (GTDB taxonomy): domain Bacteria; phylum Bacteroidota; class Bacteroidia; order Cytophagales; family Spirosomataceae; genus Spirosoma. The sequence continues at coordinate 4,194 of DATHAW010000314.1, read as the reverse complement.
GCTGCCGCGTATGATGATCCCCCGCGACCGGGTATTGTTGAACATCGGTTATGCCCTGCCGTTCGATAAGTGGAAGTTCGACGCTACGTTGCAATGGAACGGTTCCCGTCGGATACCCTACCTGCGTACCGGTGCTGACTATACTACGGTTCCCCTGGAATTTTCTCCGGGATTTTACAACCTGAATGCGCAGGTGAGCCGGGCCTTCCGCAGTGGTCTGGAATTGTATATCGGGGGCGAAAACCTCACTGGCTTTCGACAGCTTTCGCCAATTGTGGCGGCCAATGATCCTTTCGGGGCCGACTTTGACGCGGGTTCGCGGGTGTGGGGGCCGATTACCGGCCGGATGGTGTACGTAGGTTTCCGTTTTAAGCCCGTACGCTGATGATACTAACGATTCGGAACATGGTGTGTGACCGCTGCAAGCGGGTCGTGCGCGAAGAACTCGAAACGCTGGGTCTGGTCGTAAACCGAATCGAGCTGGGCGAGGTAGAGGTCAATCAGCTGCCGCCGACCGTTACGCTCGATACCCTAAGAACGGCCCTACAGGCCAGTGGATTCGATCTGGTCGACGACCGAAAGCATGCGCTGGTCGAACACATAAAAGCGCTGCTGATTAATGAGGTGCAGCACCTGAAAGGGTGGCGATTACCGACCGAAAATTATTCCCAGTTTCTGGAACGAAAACTTGGCTACGAGTACTCGTATCTGAGCGGGCTGTTCTCTGCTATTGAAGGTCAAACCGTTGAAAAATACACGATAGCCCTCAAAATAGAAAAGGTGAAAGAGTGGCTTCAATATGACGAAATGACGCTCACGGAAATGGCCTGGCGGCTTAATTACAGCAGTGTTCAGCACCTGTCTAATCAGTTTCGGCAGGTGATGCGCCAGACACCGGGGCAGTTCAGAAAAGCGGCCTTGAGTTCACGCCGGACGCTGGATTCGATCTAGATCTGACACGCCCGCTACCTGCACAATCCACCCGGAATTATGTAAAAACTGAAACACGGCCCAATCGTTTTTTTAGACGATCACTATCGGTCTTCTGAACGCTTACTGATTAATATGGAAATGATGCAACACAATCACACAGATACCTGCTTCGAATGTGCCGAAGCCTGTGAGCGCTGCGCCACTGCCTGCCTCGAGCTGGCCAATGCCGACAGCAAAGGCCTTGACATGACAGCCTGCATTAAACTCTGCCGCGACTGCGCAGACATCTGTACGCTCTGCGGGCGGCTCGAAGCCCGTGGATCGAAGTTCATGGGGCAGTTTATGCAACTTTGCGCCGACGCGTGCGATGCCTGTGCCGTCGAGTGTGAGAAACATGCCGATCACATGGTTCATTGCAAAGCCTGCGCCGAAGCCTGCCGCAAATGCGCTCAGGAATGCCGGCAGATGGCAAACGCGTAAGGACGAGTGCCTGCCCAATGGACGCTGGTGGCTTATTCATTGCACCAACGTGGCTATCTCTACGGTGTGGAGCGACGGGCCGACAAACTGTTTGCCGCCCGACCCGAACCGCCTGAACAAGGAATTGGAGTGGGCAAAAATGCGAAGATTGGGTCGACGGGCCAGGGCGATTACGTCGTGTTTCATCAAGATGGGCGGGTGCGGTCTATCGATCCCGGTCATTCCCAGTCCGAATCGCCTTGAGAAGAAGCTTACCTTAAACCAACCCTGCTGACCAAAGACCAGGTGCTTTGCCAGTAGGAGCAGGCCGGAACTGTCCGGGCCGGATTTATTCAATGATATTGACCAATACAAACGTTATGAAAAAGATTTTTATAGCCCTTCTGCTGAGTGGAATGCAGGTAGCGATGGCCCAGCATCAGCACCACGAAGGGGCCAAATCATCGGATCGGCCCATGCCAGTCACAGTAAAGCCAGGAAGTTCCACGCCAGCGAAAACGCAGCCTGCGAAGGCCGACACGACCAGGCCAATGGACCATTCGACCAGGGACCACACAATGCCGGGTATGAAGATGGACCACTCCGGCCATGATAATGGGATGAGCGCCGATGGCTCGATGGGGGAAATGAAAACGCTGAACGATGGCATGACGATGGACACCAGCATGGGCATGACCCACTCACTGTCGCGTTATCTGTCTATGAACCGCAACGGATCCGGTACGGCCTGGCATCCAGATAATACCCCCATGTACGCTTACATGCGTCACCCGGCAACACCTAATGGCTGGAGTACTATGCTCCACTATGCCGTTTACCTGCGCTACACCAACCAGAACATTACTAATGCCAATGGGCGCGGGCGTGGCAGTCAATTTGGGGCACCAAACTGGGTAATGGGTATGGCCCAGCGAAAAGTGGGAAAGCGGGGGCTGTTTCAGGCGCGCGCCATGCTATCGCTCGACCCGCTGACGGTGACCAACGGAGGCTATCCACTCTTGTTCCAGACGGGCGAAACCTACAAAGGCCAACCGCTGATCGACCGGCAGCATCCGCATGATCTGGTGTCTGAGTTATCGGTGAGTTACGCCCACGCATTTAGTAAAGACATAGACCTCTACGGGTACCTTGGCTACCCCGGCGAACCGGCGATGGGCCCACCCGCCTTCATGCACCGGATTTCGTCGTTTAATAATCCCGATGCGCCCTTGGGCCACCACTGGCAGGACGCTACGCACATCCTGTTCGGTGTTTCAACGGTAGGGTTCAGGTATAAATGGATTAAACTGGAAGGGTCTGCTTTTACGGGTTCTGAACCAGACGAAAACCGGTATAATTTCGACAAACCTCATATAACCAGTCACTCCTATCGCGTATCGGTCAATCCCTCACCATCGCTGGCGGTACAGTTTTCGCAGGGATTTTTGAATAGTCCGGGAGCAGCGCATCACGGCGAACACGTAGTGCGCACGACAGCGTCCGTATTACACAGCAAAGGATTGGGCCGGGAAGGACGCTATGTGACCTCGTCGCTGGTCCTAGGGCAGAATTCACATGATGGCGTTAACGAACGTGCGTACCTGGCCGAGAGCAGTTTGCAAATTGACCGGACCGCATTTTATGGCCGGTACGAAAATGTTACCAAGTCAGCGCAGGAGTTGGCCCTAACGGACCGTATTGATCCAGGCTTCGGCTCCAATGACTTAAAGCCTGGTACATTGATGGTCATCAACAACCTGACGTTGGGTATGAACTACCGCCTGGCGCAGCACCGTAACACCGATTTGGTCCTGGGAGCGCAGCTAACGGGTGCCCTGATCGGTAAGGCACTTGAACCATTCTATGGTAAAAATCCGGTTTCCGCCCAGATTTATTTGCGCCTGTCGCCCTCTCTGATGACCATGAGCAGTATGATGAAAAGCATGAGCAGACATAAGCATCGTACTGGAGCACCGTCCGTGCAAGTCCATGCCGGGCACCATTAGACTTAAATTTTCGTTATCAATCAACTATAAACCACGTACAACCATGTTGCGTAACCTATTTCTGACTACCCTTACTTCATTGGTCATGCTAGGCAATGGCCTTGCTGGTGCATCGCCCCTTGACGACAAAGAAAAAGAAGTTAAAATCAAAACATCCGCTATTTGCGGGATGTGCAAGGCTCGAATCGAACGCAATCTGGCATTCGAGAAGGGCGTGAAAGAATCGACGCTGGACGTAAAGTCGAAAGTCGTAACGATCAAATACAACCCGGCCAAAACCGACGTAGCCAAGCTAAAAGCCAACATTAGCAAAACTGGCTACGATGCCGAAGAGGTAACGGCCGATGCCGCAGGGTACGCTAAGTTGCCGAGTTGCTGCAAAAAAGGAGGCAGCATGGATCATCAGTAATTTTTCTCAACAGTCACAAAACAGACAAGCCCCGCTGTCAATGACAGCGGGGCTTGTCTGTTTTGTGACTATTATGTACAGAAGTAAAACCACTGTGTTGGTAATAACCTAACCCTGGTAATAAAATATGCCAGGGACTAACAAACCGGCTGTGCCGGAAGTGCTGGTAGGAATAAAACAACCAACCGAGAGGAACATTACCCGCTGCCGGAATCATACATTCGCTCTCGATCTCGGAAGAAATTGGCCGAGCGATACGATTTCTGTCGGGCAGCGAGTTAACGGCATCCGTAAACGTTGGCCTGCCGGGTTTTTTTATGGACACGGAATTAAATCGCGCGGTATGTACCGGCCCACCCAGAGCAGGGAGATTTTAACAGTAGACAG
>DATHAW010000313.1:0-8282 GCA_035296465.1 Spirosoma sp. | reverse complement strand
CCGTTCTGCTCTACCTGAACATTCCCCAGGACCTACGGCTCCTGGGTTTTCGCGAGGGTATCCCGATCCTGGTGGTGGTGCTCTCGTCGCTGGTTATGGTAGCGGGCGTCCGGCGGAGGAGTAAACGTGAAGAGGATAAAGGTATTGGGTAGGTCACTCATCCCGTACCAGGTATTTCAAGAATGACCAGAAAGGCCGGGTCTTCAGGTAGGACAGGTTTGTGTCGTTGGCGAAGGCTTCGCGCTCGAAACAGATGTTGCGGTAGGCATTGTAGTGGTCGCGGTATTGAAGCCAGCGAATGCCGTACTCCACAACGTACCATAGGTAAAAAGGCAGAATGCCCAGTTCAGCCTGTTGACGCAGGTGAATTCGTTCGTGGTTGATTAACGTAGCGCCGGGGTTGGGCCTGCGCACCAGGATAAATGGAAACAACGCCATGCCGTCGGCACCGAGGGTTGGAACACGAATGATGAATTTCTGGTTTGTTGCCAAGGGCGAGCGGTAACCAGGCTATGCAGTCCCGGTCCTGTTTTTTTGCGTTTCTTTGTCGCTGGACCATTGTCTGTACGACAAAAAACGGTTCGTTTCGGTTTCCTTCTCTATGATTACAATCCTGATTATTCTTTTCGTTGCCGGATACCTGCTTATTACGCTCGAACACACCATTAAGATCAATAAAACAGCTACGGCCCTCATTACGGGCATCAGTTGCTGGACGGTCTATGCGCTCTCGGGTGCCCATACCGAAATGGTTAGTGAGCAATTGGGCCACCACCTGATCGGCATCGCCGAAATCCTGTTTTTTCTGCTCGGGGCTATGACGGTTGTCGAATTGATCGATGCGCACGACGGGTTCACGCTCATAACCGACCGAATCGCCAGCCGCAACACCCGCGTCCTGCTCTGGGTAATCGGGTTGCTAACGTTTTTTCTGTCGGCATTGCTTGACAACCTTACTTCCTCCATTGTAATGGTGTCGGTGGTCCGCAAACTGGTCCGTGACGCTGAGCAACGGCGGGTCATTGCGGGAATGATTATCATTGCGGCCAATGCGGGTGGGGCCTGGTCGCCCATTGGGGATGTTACGACGACGATGCTCTGGATTGGCGGGCAGGTGACCACGACCAATATCATCCGCGAGCTGCTGCTGCCTAGTTTGGTAGCCTTGCTAGTGCCGCTGGGAATCCTGACCATGCGCTATACATCGGACACGCAGGTTGTTAAACGAACTGTTACGCAGGGTCAGCCCGCAATCGGTGTCAGTCGCCCATTTGTGACACGGGCGGCCCGGCGCGAACGCCGGACCATGCTGGCCATCGGGTTGGGCGGGATGGTGTTCGTGCCGATCTTTAAAACCCTCACCCACCTGCCCCCCTACATGGGTATGATGCTCGTGCTGGGGAGCATCTGGGTAGCGTCTGAACTGCTGCACAGTGATAAGGACGAAGCCGAGCGGCAGAAATTCACGGCCGCCTATGCGCTGAGCCGCATCGACGCGCCGAGCATCTTGTTTTTTCTGGGTATTCTGCTGGCCGTTGGTGCGCTGGATGCTACGGGCGTTCTGCGCAGTCTGGCCGAATTGTTAACCCAATCGGTGGGTAATCTGGACGTGATCGTTCTGCTCATTGGGCTGGTTTCGGCAGTTGTTGACAACGTACCGATTGTGGCGGCTGCCATGGGAATGTATGATCTGCAAACTTATCCTGCCGATGCCAAACTCTGGGAATTTCTGGCCTACTGCGCCGGTACCGGCGGTAGTCTGCTGCTTATTGGATCGGCCGCGGGTGTAGCCGTTATGGGCATGGAGCGGCTGGCCTTTGGCTGGTATCTGCGCAACATCAGCTGGGTGGCGCTCATCGGCTATGCTGCCGGGGCATTGGTGTACCTGGCCGAATTTGCCTTAACGGGTCACTAGGCAGGAGACTCAGGTAACGGCGGGGCTGCCCCGCCGACCAGGCAAACTACTGAACGGTACGTAGCGTGGATACCGGCTCTACCGGATGCCCCACCAGTTGCTTATTTGGCTATCTTCTGTTACTTTTAAGTACTACCATAAACCCATTCAGATCATGAAAAATAGTTGTATAGCCCTGTTGCTCGTTCCCATGCTCTGGCAGTCGGCAACGGCTCAAACGTCGCCCACCGCAGAGCAGATCATGGACAAGTACGTAGCGGCCCTTGGTGGCAAAGACGCGCTGATGGCCGTAACGGACCTAACCATAAACATGTCCAGCGAAACCGACCGGGGTGCCATCATCATTATGCGTAAGCAGAAACTGCCCAACAAATTTTTGATGGTGATTAACGCCAATGGTATGGAAGTGATGAAACAAACCGGCGATGGACAGAAGGTGCTGATGGGTGGTATGCAGGGAAGCCAGACAATCGAAGGACCAGCCGCTCAGCAAATGATGCTCATGAATACGCTTTTTCCGGAACTGCGCTACGCCGAAAACGGAGTAAAAACGACGCTTGTCGGCCCCGAGAAAGTCGACGGGAAAGACACCTACAAACTCAGCCACACAACCGCCGATGGGTCGGCCACCTGGTCCGATAATTTCGACGCTACCACGGGTCTGAAGGTGCAGTCTGTAGTAACCAATAAGTCGCCACGGGGCGAAATGACGTCTACGATGGTCTACTCGGACTACAAAGCGACAAACGGCATCCAGTTTCCAATGACCATCAACCAGCAGTCGCCCCGCGGCCCCATGGTAATGACGGTCGATAATGTAAAGGTCAACAAAGGACTGAAAGATGCTGATTTCAAAACGCAGTAGGGAAGCGGACCAACCGCACCGCGATACTAACATAGCATCGGGGTGCGATCATAAGTTCTTGATAAACTCTTCCAGGGCGTTCAGGTGATCGGAAAAGGCTTGTCGGCCAGAGGCAGTGGCCGAATAGGTGGTGTTCGGTTTGCGGCCAATAAACTGTTTTTGCGCTACCAGGTAGCCCAGCTCTTCCAGCGACCGTAGGTGCGTGGCAAGGTTGCCATCGGTGAGGCCGAGGAGTTCTTTCAGCGCGTTGAAGCTCTGCGTGTCGTTGACCATCAGGACCGACATGATGTTCAGCCGCGCTTTGCTCTCGAACGCTTTGTTAAACTGAGCCAGCAGGTCCTTCATGGGCAATATTCCGTTCGTATTTATAGTACATCGCCAGGCCATAGATAATATGGAGAACACCAAACCCTACGGTCCAGGCCAGCAGGTTGTAGCCCGGCCAGAACAGCGACACCAGCCCCAGTCCAATTTCGCAGTACGCCAGCGATTCAACGTCACGCAGGGTGTATTTGCTGCCGTTGAGCAAGGCCAGTCCGTAGAAAATGAGCGTAGCCGGAAAAGCCAGCCAGATCAGGTTGTAGTAGAGCAAGGCCAAGCAAAAGACGCCCCCCGTGGCCAGCGGTACAGTCATGGCCCACAATAGCCGTTTAGACGGGGCATTCCAGACGGTCTGGCCTTGCCGACGGGCTTTGCGAACCGTGAAGTAGAAGCCAGCCAGCAGGGCCGCCCCCAGCACCACCAGGGCTACGGTTACCAGAAACTGTCTGATACCCGCGTTGATCGAGTTGCCGTACGGTTCGAGCCCGTTATAGTTCAGCAGACGGAACCAGTCGGTTTGTAGTCGGCCATAGACCACGGCCGCTCCCGCCAGAGCAATCACCCCGGCCGATACGCCCGACAGGCCACTCAGCGACAGGAACTTGGCGGATCGTTCCATCAGGCTGCGGATCTCCGTCAGGGTCTGCAAATGTTCGCGCGATTCATGCATACAGAGTTATAAAACGTCTAAATAGTTAATGATCGTAAGTCTACGGCCCGTTGTTACGTACCCGTTAAGGGCCAACCCTGAATACTTCTATTGCCTTACCGCCCAGCACTATTACCCCAACGACAACGGCCCCGATGGACAGAATCAGCACCGCGCCGGATGCCATGTCTTTGATGGCTTTGATCTGGGGATGCAGACCCGGCGATACAAAATCACAAAGTTTTTCGAGAGCCGTATTTATGGCTTCAGCTGCCCAGACCAACCCAATCTGGGTCAAAATAACGGCCCACTCGACACGGGTCAATCTCAGCCAAAGCCCAACCGGGATTACCAGACCAGCGATGAGCAAATGAACTTTGGCGTTGTTTTCGTAGCGAAATAAATCCACGATGCCCTGCCCCGCAAACCGGAAACTCCGCAGCACCTTACGCCCGTTTATCATGCTCGACATGGAGGTAGCTGACATACTAAGGGGTTATTTCTCTTCTTTTCAAGCAGCGGTGAAGCGTCAACCGCTAATAGCCACACAAGTCTTATGCCAGAAATAGTTTGGGAAAGCTACGTAGCACAGCTCGAAAATCAATCATCGGGCGAGACTATGATGAGAAAAAGCATGTCCTGATCGTTTCAAACTGACGACTGGCCAGCACATCGCGCATCTGTACCCCACCCCGACGGGCAACTATGGCTTCTGAAGCGAGGCTGGCAAATCGAACCCTGAGCGCATCGAATCCGTGCGCCCTTCTGGGGTTAGGTATCTGTCGTGCCAGCCAAACGGCTGCGTGCTGTTTAAACCTAATCAACCATCAATTTCTGACTCATTCGGGTAGTCGACGTACCAGTAAAAGGCCATGTATAGCACGGCTAACACGAATCCATAAGCCAGCGTGAGCTTAAGACCCAGATGATTCTGCGACGCAGCCGCCAGTGCATCGACGAGTGCCAGTGGTTTGGTAAGCACGTCCCAGCTATTCCACCGGCCGAACCGGCCAAGGTATATCCCAAAGCCCGACAGCACCTGACTGCCCAGCATCAGCACCCAGGTGGGCCATGTACCTGTCACCGGACGCAACATCCGGTGCACAACCAGCGTTGAGTACAGCCCAGCCAACAGCCCCGTTTGTGCGAACAGAAACAACGTGATGGTGTCGAACCAGAGCAGCGGGGCATCAACGTTCTTGATATGAAACAGGTCGGTGATGATGTAAGGCGCATTGGGCAAAAACGCCAGCCACATGGCCAGCCCCGCTACCATCAACCACCGGCTCAGAAAGCCCGCTGTGCGCAAATCGCGCAGCACCAGCACTACCCCCAATGGAAAAAAGGCCAGAAACAGGTTCCACGTGAGCATGACGAAAAACCACCAGTTGCCTGTAAGAAAGCCCCGTGCCGTGACCAGCGTTAATCCGGCCAGAGCGAGACCCGCCAGTGCAACGAGTCCTTTACCGGGTTTCCGCTGTCCGGGCTGCTCGACCAACACCCGGAGCGAGGGGGTAAGAGAATAGTTCATAACTGTAAAGTACTTTGTATCGCAAAGTAAATAAGCGCCCTATTCTTACACAACTGAATAGCCTACTATATTTTTAGCCGTATCGATTTTGACATTGGTAGCAGGCTATTCACCACCGGGCTAACTATTGAAAACAGGCGACACCGTATTGATTACAGGCTAAAGGCTTATTTTTGTTCATACGTGGCTGTGTTTAGGTCGACGCAGGAAATTTCTTCTTAATAAAACAATGACCGACAGCGATCAGGTATCAGTTTCAACCCCCGGCAGGATATGCCTTTTTGGTGAACATCAGGATTATTTGGGTCTGCCCGTTATTGCGGCAGCCATTTCCCGACGAATCGGCTTGACCGCTGTGCCACGTTCCGATCAGCAAATGGTAATCCACTTGCCAGACGTGGGGCAGACCGAATCGTTCTCTCTGACTGGTCCGCTGGCATACGTAGCGAGACGCGATTATTTCAGGAGCGCCGTTAATGTATTGCGCCGAGACGAAGGCGCTACGTTCTCAACAGGCTTCGACGTAACGGTCCGGGGCAATATTCCGATTAATGCCGGTACATCGAGTTCGTCAGCGCTGGTTGTTAGCTGGGTCAACCTGTTGCTGCAAGTGGCCGACGTACCTCTACTTAGGACGCCTGAAGCCATTGCCGACCTGGCTTACCGGGCCGAGGTACTGGAGTTTGGCGAACCGGGGGGCATGATGGATCATTACGCTACGGCCGTCGGCGATGTTATTTATCTGGAATCGCAGCCAGCTATCCATGTTAGTCACCTACGCCCCACGCTCGGTACGTTTGTGCTGGGCGACTCTGGCGAACCGAAAGATACACTAGGGATTTTGAGGCATGTGAAGTTTGGAATGCTGGAAGCCCTGGCAAAAATCCGGGCCTACAACCCGACCTTCGATTTGCACACTGCTCCGCTGGCTTCATTTGCCGACTACCGCCATCTGCTGACGGCTGATGAACTGAGTTTGCTGCACAGCAATTTATCCGACCGCGATATACTACGGGAAGCCCTCTCTGTTCTGAATGCGCCCATCATTGACGATGCCGCTTTTGGTGACCTGCTGAATAAACACCAGGATAACCTGCGCGACGCCAAGCGTATCTCGACACCCAAAATCGACCGAATGCTGACGGCTGCCAGGCAGGCAGGTGCGCTGGGTGGTAAAATAAACGGGTCGGGTGGGGGAGGCTGCATGTTTGCCTACGCCCCCCAACAGGCCGAAGCCGTTGCCGAAGCCATCGAGCAGCAGGGGGGACAGGCTTACATCATTACGGTTGATGGGGGTACGCAGATTGATTCGATGACAGATCCAGAGTAACCGAAAACGGGTATAGACTAGATTAAGCCAACCAATTGCTGTTCTTCGGAAATCAATTGATTAAAGGGTATTATATTGTTAGCAGAACGTTTGTAATGAAAAATCGAAAGATTTTACCTGTCTATTTATAGTAAATTCGTAGTGTCGGTGAAGCAGTCTTAGTCTTTCCTGTATACTTTGCAAACTAACATAGGGCTGTCGGTGAAGCGTATGACGGAGGTTTGAGTTTTGCGGTATCTTTACAGGAAATCGACAATGACGATGCAGACGGCCGAAAGGGTGGCTGACAACCTGTTGATGTCTGCTATTTAACAAATATTTAATCCTCCACAGACCCATAAAGCGCCATAAACCGCGTCAGCGGCCTGGCTTATCGGTTTATGAATCAACCAACGTTATTTCAGGAATTATCACCACGCCGTCAGGAGCAATTGATGGCCTTCGACCGGCTGCTGACCATCATGGACGAACTGCGCGAGCAGTGCCCCTGGGACCGCAAACAAACGCTGGAAAGCCTGCGCCACCTGACCATCGAGGAAACATACGAACTCTCCGACGCCATTCTCGAAAACGACCTGAATGAAATCCGGAGGGAACTCGGCGACATTCAGCTTCACCTGGTTTTTTACGCCAAAATTGCCTCCGAAGCCGCAGCAGACCCTTTCGATATGGCCGACGTGTTAAATGGTATCTGCGACAAACTGATTAGCCGCCATCCGCACATTTACGCCGACGCCAGTGGAGGCAAAGTCACGGCCGATACAGAAGCGCAGGTGAAGGCTAACTGGGAGCAGCTTAAACTAAAAGAAGGAGCCAAATCGGTGCTGGGTGGCGTACCGGGATCGTTGCCGGCGCTCGTTAAAGCCATGCGAATTCAGGAGAAAGCCAGAGGGGCAGGATTCGACTGGGACGAAAAACAGCAGGTGTGGGAGAAAGTTGAGGAGGAAATGCAGGAGTTCAAGGCCGAATTTAACGTCGATACGGACGAACCCATAAATCAGCAGCGGGCCGAAGGGGAGATTGGTGATTTGTTGTTTTCGCTGGTTAACTACGCCCGCTTCATCGAAATTAACCCCGAAACAGCGCTGGAACGGACAAACAAAAAGTTTATCAAACGCTTTCAGTATCTCGAAAACCAGGCTAAAGCCAGCGGTAGGGCACTGGCTGATATGACCCTGGCCGAAATGGACGTGTACTGGAACCAAGCGAAGACCGTATGAAAATCGCATTTATCACAGACCTGCACATTGGGGCCGTTGGTGAAAAACCGCAGGGTGTCGACGTACGGCAGAATTTTTTACAAGCGTTGGGGTATCTGGAGTATATACGTCCCAATTGCCTGGTTATCGGCGGAGATATCTGCAATGCCGTGGGTGACCGGGCTACCTACACCTGGGCGAAAGATATACTGGATGCCTTACCATTTTCGTATTATATCATCGCAGGCAACCATGACAACTCAGCCGTAATGGCGGAGGTGTTCAACCTGACGCACCATCTGCACGGCACCGAACTTTATTACGCCCTACCGCTCGAAGGTCGCCCGGCCTTGTTCCTGGATACGTCAAAGGGCGTACTCTCGCCTACTCAGTGGACGTGGCTGCGCGAGTATATGGCTGCCCTCCGCGATAATAACCTGTTGGTGTTCATGCACCACCCACCCCTTCCTGC
>DATHAW010000312.1:0-2179 GCA_035296465.1 Spirosoma sp. | reverse complement strand
TTGCCCCCGTTCGTGGCGAATAGTGTTGATCTGGCTAAGGCAATCGCATAACTCGTCGGCTATCGCGTCGATCATTCACCGTACGGGCATCGGTGTTTTTTTGGTGTACCAGTCGCCGTTATCAAGAGCACTTAGCACCCGTGTACCCGCTTCTTTGGCCGCGTTACCCTCTGCCACAGCCCGAATAAACCCGGCTACGCCCGAATTGCCATAGGCAAAGTCGGTTTCGCTCAAACCCGCGTCCGTAATGCGTTTCCAGGCCCGCTGTCCCTGCCCCACTACGTCTGTTTCGAGTTGCTGGTTGTGGGCCATCAACTGAGCACGAATGGCCCGCAGGGCACTAGGCGAAACTTCCTGGGCAGCATTGACGGCTTCATAAAACTGATCGGAAGTCAGGTTACGGCCAAACTCTTTGAGCAGTTCGGGAAGCTGGTTCCAGCTTTTGCCTTCGGTGGCCGTGTTGGAATAATAGTCACTCAGGATAGATGTAATCTCGTCCATTTCCTCCAGACCGGCTTTTTCAATTAAATTATCGATGGCCAGTTCGAGAACTTCATCGGTTTCCAGTTCGACTTCAAAGGAGTACGGCAGCCCCAGTTCGTCGGTAAACGCCATCACGATACGCTGCGTAAACGAGTCGATGGTGGTGACAGAAAAATCAGCGTATTTGTGCAGGATGGTTCTGAACACCGACTGGGCTTTCCGGCGCAGTTCCATTTTGGCCACCTCAAACGCATCAGCATTGGCAGCCGGATACAGCTCGGCCACCAGTTCATTCAGTAATGGACTATCTTTCGCTGGATCGCCGAGGCCGCGCAGCCGGTCCAAAATCCGGTTTTTCATCTCGTTGGCAGCTGCGTTGGTAAACGTAACCGCCAGTATATGCCGGAAATAATCGTCCTTCTCGCCGGGACGTAACGCCAGTTTAAGATACTCTTTCGTAAGCGTATACGTCTTACCCGACCCGGCGGAGGCACTATAGACTTTTAACATAGGCTACCCTGGGTTTAAAAGTTATACCGTATCCCCAGCCCTGTGTTTAGGTTTAAGAAAAACGGTGCCTGAAGTAGCTCAACATAAAGACCCGATTCCAGAAAGAACGAGTAGGGTTTGCCCGCCGGGAAAAACTCTAACCCGCCAATGCCAGACCCGCCAATAGACAGCGCACTTTCATATTGCCCATTCAGCCGACTGGCGTGGTACCGGCGCGTGTTTACCTGCCCACCAAACCCATAATAACCCCGTAGGCTTTCGGTGCTGGTCAGGGCTTTATGCCATAAATAATGTCCCTGAATACTCAAACCGACGCTTCGATAGTCGCCGTCGCGGTATTTGCGCCGGTTTCCATACAGCCCGCCATACGTACCGACGTTCAGATCGAACGCATGGTTGCTGCCGAAATATTTACGAATGTTTATCCCCGCCGGTTCGCCAATCCGAAACCCCGCCGACCAGTTGTTATACTGTGCCTGCGCCCGGCTAGGCACGATAAGCCAGCCCAGTAAGACCACTATAAGCTGCATCGACTTTTTCATGGGTGATTTACCTTTCATCTAGTTACACGTCTTTACTATGCGAACGCTCCGTCAGGACTGTTACGCGTTTGATACGAACTCCGGTTTAGTCGCGGAGTCACCCGTTCCCACTGGCAGCGCCTTCAAAGAAGCAATATCCGCGTCGGGTGAATCGGCGATACGTTTGAGAACGTCAAGCAGTCGCTCATTCTCGGCGCGTGTGCCAACGGTAATTCGCAGACAGCCGGCGCAACGCGTTACATTTGATCGATCCCGCACAATTACCTTATGTTCAATTAACTGAGCAAATGTGCGGCTGGCATCCGTAAACTGCACCAGCAGAAAGTTGGCGTCGGAAGGGTGAATAACCAGCACCGAAGGCAAAGTACGCAGGTTATGGGTCAAAAACTGCCGTTCACTCAAGATTTCGCGCACCATTTCGTCTTTATCGGCCTCGTGTTCGAGCGCTTCGAGCGCAAGCGCCTGACTGGGAGCCGAGATGTTGTAGGGTGGCTTTATCCGGTTCAACACCCGAATCAGCTCTTCGCTGGCAAAGCACATGCCCAGTCGCAGACCCGCCATTCCCCACGCTTTTGAGAACGTTTGCAGAACCACCAGATTCGGGTAACTGTCGAGTTTACCCGCCCACGACGGCTCTTCGGAAA
>DATHAW010000311.1:0-2568 GCA_035296465.1 Spirosoma sp. | reverse complement strand
GCTCATCCCGCCCATTTTTACGCAGCCGAGCCAATACAATACCGACTGGCAGGACGCTTTCTACCGGACAGCTCCCATCAGCAATTACCAGGTGGGTGTCAGCGGTGGCAGTGAACGCACTACGTTCAATGTGACGGGTGGGTTCTTCAGGCAGGAGGGCATCATTCCAAATACAAATATGCTGCGCTACTCAACTCGTGCCAATGTGGACTCCCGAATAGGTGAGAAATTCAGATTGAGCATTAGCCTGTCACCTTCAGTAAAAACGCAAAAAGTGGTCGACATTGAAGGGCATCCCTGCTGTGGAGGAACGGTACTGGGGGCGCTAACCTTCCTGCCTCAGTTGCCGGTACAGTATGAGGACGGGGCTTACTCGACAATGACTAACTTGACCTTTGGGTTTCAGGTGCCGGAAAATCCGCTGGTGCTAACGCGCAACGAGAACCGCAATCAGTTAGAGTACCGGCTGTTGGGAACTGTGTCAGGCGAGTATGCCCTCACTAATGATTTATCGGCCAAAATTACAGTGGGCGGTGATCTGAGTGCATCACGGGAAGACCGCTTCCGGGCCTCTACACTCGGCAATCCCAACCAACCTGCGCCAACTGTTCCGTCGGGTTTTTCTAACAGTGGTATGAACTATAGCTGGCTTAGCGAGTATACGCTAAACTACAACCGGACAGCAGGCCAGCATACTATCTTGGCCGTTGGCGGCTACACCGTACAGAAAGCCCGGTTTAACAGTACCTTCCTGAGCGCCATTAATTTCCCGAACGATTTGGTGCCTACACTCAACGCCGGACAAATCAATGGGGGCGGTACGGGCCTGAGTGAATGGGCCCTGCTGTCGTATCTGGCGCGGGTGAACTACAGTTACAGGGACCGCTACCTGTTTACGGCCAGTATCCGGCGCGATGGGTCAAGCCGGTTCGGGTCTAACAATCGCTGGGGTAATTTTCCGTCGGTGGCCGTAGGCTGGCGAATTTCGGAGGAGCCGTTTATGAAGTCGGCCCAATCCATCAGCGAACTGAAGCTACGGGCCTCGTACGGTCAGAACGGCAACAATTTCATCAGCAACTACGGCTCAATTGGTCTGGTCGGAACGGCAAACTACATTTTAGGGGCCGGGGTAGGAGCTTTGGCCAATGGGTTGGTTCCGGGCACCATTTCAAATCCTGACCTAACGTGGGAAAAGGCCGACCAGGTTGACGTTGGTCTGGAACTGGGGCTGCTGAACAACCGCATCTACCTGACGGCTGAATACTATAACCGCATTACGTCGGGCCTGCTGCTGAACGTGCAGATTCCGTCGATTTCGGGCTTCACGAATACGCTGCAGAATATCGGCAAGGTGCAGAATAATGGGGTAGAGCTGAGCCTGAGCAGCCGTAACTTCACCGGCAGATCGTTCGGATGGAACACGGATGTCAACATCTCCTTTAACCGAAATAAGGTAAAAGCGCTGGGTCCGAAAGGTGATCCGATTCGCTCATCCACCGACGTAGCCGACACGCACATAACGCAGCTCGGCGCACCAATCAGCAATTTCTACGGCTACCAGGTAAGCGGAATTTTTCAGAACCAGTCCGAAGTGGACCGGGGCCCGGCCTGGGCCGCACCGGTCATTACAAAGCCAGGCGATTTTCGTTTTCAGGATGTCAATAAAGACGGTAAGATTGACGCTAACGACCGGACGATCATTGGGTCTCCCTTTCCTAAATACACGTTTGGTCTGACCAACACGTTCACTTACAAAGGCCTCGATCTCAGCATTCTGCTGCAGGGTACGCAGGGTAATCAGGTCTTATTTCTGCAACGCCGGTTCTTTGGCTCAGTGGGTGGTTCGAATGCCTACGCTAGTCTGGAAAACCGGTGGCGCAGTGAAGCGCAGCCCGGCGACGGCAAAACGCCGAAGGCCTACTTAACGGGTAACTCAAACCAGGTAACGAGCTACTTTATCGAAGATGGCTCGTTTGTGCGGGTACGCAACGTCTCGCTGGGCTACCGGCTGCCCAGCACCTTCACTAATAAGTTGAAAATGCAAAATCTGCGGGTCTACGTAAGTGGACAGAACCTGTATACCTTCACGAAGTATGCAGGCTACAATCCCGAGGTCAGCCGCAACTTCGGTGGTAATCCGCTCACCGAAGGTATTGATTACGGCGCTTATCCACTGGCACGTACGATTACCGTTGGACTGAACGCATCTTTTTAACCTACCATCGACCATGATAAACAAACTAAAACCGGTATTACTGGCTGCACTTCTGCTTACCTCCGCTGCTTGTAAAGACGATTTTCTGGAGTTAGCGCCCGTTTCGCAGGCCAACATCGACGGCTTTTATAAAACGCCCGCTGATTTTCGTACGGCTGTTATTGGCGCTTACGCAACCCTGCTGGGCGGTGGCATGTACGGCAACTGGTTTCTGTTCACCGACCAGCGCTCCGATAACACCGAACAGGAGGAGTACCAGGGTCTGCTGCAGGTTCCCGGCGACTTTGACACCTTTACCCTGACAACTACCAATAGCCACCTGGCTGAGAACTGGAATGCCCATTACCAGTTGA
>DATHAW010000310.1:0-2395 GCA_035296465.1 Spirosoma sp. | reverse complement strand
TACGTAATTATTCAGTCAACAATTAATAAGTATAAATCAATCATACTAAAATAAAGCGCCCGACTTCATAATCACGGAGTCGGGCGCTTTATTTTAACGAAATAGAATTAAGCTAAACTCGCTGGGTCAATTTCATCAATGTTGCCTCGGTTGCCGCTGGTTAGGTTGCCAAAGCGCTTGTCTAACTGACGGTGTAGCTTGGCCGCTACGTTGTTGAGGAGCGTGTACCAGTTGTCACCGTTGTCGTCGGCGAAAACGTCGTTGCCGGGCACCCCGTATTTAATACCTACGTGTTTGTCGTTGCTACGCTGATTCGGCTCCAGCTTCATGTATACCTCAGCCGTAGCGAGGTCGCCTTTGTAAAAGCGCCTAAGCTTGGTTAGCGCATCCAGTACAGACGCTTCCAGGTCGGCGTCAGGGGTAAAGCCGACGGTCTGAATATCTAACCGTACATCCTCTAAATTTTCTTTATCCTGCATAATTGTGCTGTTTGGCGTTAAGACACGCTGCCTGTCGTGAAAAGGCAACCTTTTTGGTATAAGCGCTGAACAGGCGTTTTGTTTGCAAACACTCAAATCGGGACGTAACGCCAAAGCCACCGGTTCGTATGGTAATCGTTAGTAATAGGACACCGCTAAACAATCTGCTCGTTAGGGTCCCTGCCTTACCAATACGCGAATTTCTTCTTGGTAAAGATGGCCTTTGGAATCATAGCGTGCACACCCAGCACCTGATCCACTACCTGGCTAACCTCAAAATCGACGCCGGTGCTGGCAATAGAGAGCGACTGGTTGAAGGTGAAACCTACCTCTGTTTGGATGAACTGAACCGCTTCGGCCAGCGCCTGCTTCATGGCTTTGTCCAGGTCTTTGTCGAGCCCGACCGCAATGAAGTGCGTGGGCGTTTCGGCGCGGGGCATCTTCAACCTGCTGTTTTTATGCACGATAAACTGGGCCGTGAGGGTCAGTGCCGTTTCGATGGCCACGCCACTTACCTCGCCGTTTCCCTGTGCTGCGTGGCCGTCGCCGGTGGTGAACAGCCCACCCGGCACCGATACGGGCAGGTGTAGCGTTGTATGTTTGGTCAGGTGTTTAATGTCAAGGTTGCCCCCAAAAAAGCCCGGCGGAATTGAACTGACGCGCCCTGTATCGGGCGGGGGCGACAGGGCCATGACGCCCATGAACGGTCGCAGTGGTATCTCGACACCCTCAACGAATGTGCCCGTCCGGCGTTTGGCATCATAGCGGTAAACAAACGTTTCGCGCTCTTTCACCAGGTCGGGAATGCCACCCCCGCCCGGCCAGACGCTGTTAACACCGAAATCGGCCGGAAGTGTGAGGTCCAGGATGCGGATTTCAATGTGGTCGCCCGGTTCTGCTCCTTCAATGTAAAGAGGACCGGTGAGCATATGCCCCCGAATGCCCGATGGTTCGGGCCTGACGTTTTTCATAATCGCAATCACTTCCTGCGCATGGTCGTCGATGGGGAGGTTATGCGTCTTATAAAATGCTTCCGGATCCGTGCGGCTCACACCCGACGGGTTAACCGTCTGAATTTCGACGATGGCCCTGTTTTTCACCCGGCTAACGGGTGGTACATCGGCACCAAAATAGCCCCAGACCATGTTTTCGGGCAGAGATCGCACTACGTAGTCGGGTTTGGTTCGCTCTGGTGCGGCCGGCTCAGCCGTTGCATCGATAGGGAGCGGTTCGTTCGCTAATGCCTGGGACACGGAAGGAGCAAGGCCACCAATGGAAAGCGCAGCTACACCCTGCTTGGCAGACTGTTGAAGGAATCGGCGTCGGGACGTATTCATGGGATTGTATTCGTTGGTGACTAATGCTGAACAGTCGCCTAAACTACTGCATTTACCCCAGCCACTCAAGCAGTTGGGCAAACCTCTTCAATTGTAGCCTTTTTTAGGTAAGGTAATACATACAAACGGTCTATGGCCCGTGTCCGTGTCCCAATAAAAACCTTTCGGCAGGCAGGTGGTTAACGTACCCGTAACAGCACCACCTTTTATGTTGACGCCTATTCGTTTAGCGCTTGATTGGACCCCCAATACCAACCACACTGGATTTTATGTCGCCCTCGCCAAAGGCACCTATAAAAAAGCCGGTCTCGACGTTCAGATTATTTCGCCCGATATTGATAATTACCAACTAACACCCGCCAAGCGGGTCGCCTTAGGGCAGGCCGATCTGGCTATCACCCCCTCCGAAAGTG
Source organism: Spirosoma sp. (assembly GCA_035296465.1). GTDB lineage: Bacteria > Bacteroidota > Bacteroidia > Cytophagales > Spirosomataceae > Spirosoma. The sequence continues at coordinate 166 of DATHAW010000310.1, read as the reverse complement.
TTATTAGTTTTCAGACAAAGGGAGTTCCGTTAGTGGCAATAGCGGCTGTGCTGGCCCGCGACGCGAGTGCAATCATTACGCTCAAACAAAGTGGTATCACCAGACCTCAGCAGTTGGATGGCAAGGTGTATGCCTCCTACGGAGCGCGGTACGAAGACGAGATCAT
>DATHAW010000309.1:0-12947 GCA_035296465.1 Spirosoma sp. | reverse complement strand
GGTTTTCGCCCATCATGAATGAGGTTATTGCCCACGCCAACCGGGGCGGCTACGTCATGGGTATCTGCAACGGGTTTCAGGTGCTGGCCGAAGCGCGTCTGGTGCCGGGTGTGCTGCTGCGTAATGCCAACCAGCAATACATCTGCAAAAACATCTACCTGACGCCCCAGTCGCCCGATGCGTTGCTGACGGCGGGTCTGATTGGAGGTCAAAATCCTCAGGCGGCTTACAAAATACCGATGGCACACGGCGAAGGCCGCTACTTTGCAGATGCTGATACGCTCAAATCGCTCAACGACAATGGGCAGGTGCTGTTCCGGTACTGCGACGAAACGGGCGCAATTACCGATGCGTCAAACCCAAATGGCAGTTTGGAAAACATTGCGGGTGTGACCAACAAGAGCAAAAACGTGTTTGGTATGATGCCCCATCCCGAGCGGGCGGCCGACCCGGCCCTTGGCAATACCGATGGGCGGCTGATTCTCGATCAGATTCTGAAGGCCGTACTGGTATAAATAGAAAAGGGACGCACCAGTCATTAGTGCGTCCCTTTTTATGAATTAGTCCTTATTAATTACGCCTGTACCATCTCCACGGCCGGGTAGTCAATGTAGCCCTGTTCAAAGCCGTTGGGGCCGGGCGCGTAGAACGTAGCGGGATCGGGCTGTGCGAGTTCAGCACCCGTTTGCAGGCGCTCTACCAAATCGGGGTTAGCAATAAAGGGCCGGCCAAAGGCCACCAAATCGGCTAAGCCACTTTCCAGCGCGGCCTCTGCCCGGACCGCATCGTAGTTACCGCTTAAAATCAGGGTTCCTTTGAACCGCTCCCGAATACCCGCTACAACGGATGGGGGCACAGCCGGAGCACCCATACCCGCATGGTCGACCAAATGGATATAAACCAGCCCTGTCGTATGTAACTGCTCGGCTAAGTAGTTATAGAATGGCTCGATGCCTTCGTAATGCGGTAGGTCACCAGCAACACTATAAGGCGATAACCTGATCCCGACTTTATCCTTTCCGATAGCCTCGACAATGCCCCGCGCAATTTCGAGCAGAAACCGACTGCGGTTTTCATCGCTGCCGTACTCGTCGGTGCGCTGGTTGGACGCCGGGTGCAGAAACTGCTCGATCAGGTAGCCATTGGCTCCGTGCAGTTCAACCCCGTCGAAACCAGCCTGAACTGCATTTTTGGCCGCCTGCACATGCTCCTGAATGGTTTGTTTTACTTCTTCCGTCGTTAAGGCACGGGGCGTAGGCTGGGGTTGCATACCCTGCGTATCGGTCCACATATCGCCTTTGGCAGCAATGGCTGAGGGCGCAATGATCTCGGCACCAGCCGGTATGTTGTCGGGGTGTGCTATCCGGCCGGTGTGCATCAACTGCACGAAAATTTTGCCGCCTTTCTTGTGTACGGCCTCCGTAACTTTTTTCCATCCTTCAATCTGCTCCGGGCTATACAGACCCGGAATTCGGGCATAGCCAAGGCCGTTGGGCGACGGTGACGTACCTTCCGTAATGATCAGACCGGCTGTGGCGCGCTGCGCGTAGTACGTAGCGACCATATCGCTCACCGCGTTCTGACTAAGGGCGCGGCTCCGGGTCATCGGAGCCATAACAATACGGTTTTGAAGCGTCAGGTTACCCAGCTTTGCTTCACTGAAAAGTTTTTGTGCCATAAGATCAAGTCGTTCGAACTAGCATATGAGCATCGAAGACGTTGATTGAACCCCAAAAACATCTAAAAGTTTAAATGTTTTTGGGGAAATAATTTTAGGTGAGATTTTCCAGAAAACCCGATAGTTCCTGAAGCGATGTTTTGTTCAGCGTCAGATTCAGATTTCGGCCTTGTTTCTTTGCGTTTACCAAGCCGCTGTCAGTCAGCAGCTTAACATGGTGCGACACGCAGGGCTGCGATAGGCCCGTTAGCTCCTGAATGTCGGTGCAGGTGAGGGTGCCTTTATGAGAGAGTTCCAGTAAAATGGACAGCCGGTATTTGTCGGCGATGGCCCCCGTAGCTTTTTCAACGAGACGATGCTCCATAATACAAGGTGGATAATGTTGGTGTGGTCAGGTAAACTTAACAAAGTCTGAGCCTGGATGGTGCCAGGGCAAACTCTACCAAAAGCTAACCTGTATTTTTATAGTAAAACCGACACGTCTGCTTTTTATACTTATGGAAATCCGCTACGTCTGGCTACGGCCCGCTATCAACCCAACACCCGTGAATGCTTCGCAGCCTGACAGATCGTTTTACCCGGCCTTCAGGCTATCCACCTCCGCAGGAACGCTCTGTTTATGAGCCGGAATATAATCCGCCAGTAGCGGGAAAAAGGTATTTTTGAGCCAATATTTCAGGTTCATTCGTCCCAATGAAAGTAGCCGGTTTCAGTTTTATACGTAACGCCATTCAGTTCGACTTCCCTATTGTGGAGGCTATCACTTCCATACTGCCGCTTTGCGATGAGTTTGTCGTGGCCGTTGGCAACTCCGACGATGAAACACTGGCCCTGATTGAAGCGATCCCGTCGGACAAGATACGGGTCATTCGCACAACCTGGGATCAGACGGCCCGTGCCGGGGGACGCGTGCTTGCGATAGAAACTGACAAAGCCCTGGCGGCTATCTCACCCGATGCGGATTGGGCATTTTATATTCAGGGCGACGAGGTTCTGCACGAACAGGACATACCGGCGGTTCGACAGGCCATGCAAACCTACCTCAATAACCCGAACGTAGAAGGATTGCTATTTAAGTATCTCCATTTCTACGGTTCCTACAGCTACGTAGGTAATTCCCGGCGCTGGTATCGACGCGAGATTCGGGTGATTCGACCTACGGGCGATGTTGTCTCCTATAAGGATGCGCAGGGATTCAGGAAACGGGACAATCGCAAACTGCGCGTTAAACTAATCGACGCCCATATCTATCACTATGGCTGGGTCAGACCACCCAAAACGCAGCATACACGCATACTCAATATGCACCGCTTTTACCACGCCGACGAATTGAGTGAACCAGCCAAACCGGACGAAACACCCGCTTTTGACTATAACCAGGCCGATTCACTATTACCCTTCACGGGCGTTCATCCGGCCGTTATGCAGCCCCGCATTGACCGGCTAAACTGGCCATTTATATTCGATACGCGTCGGCAAAACTTCGCCACCCGCTACCGGTTGCTGGCCTTTATCGAGAAACTAACGGGTTGGCGCATCGGCGAATACAAGAACTACAAACTGATGTAACCACACACTCATATGCCTAATGAAATTAGGCACATGAGTGTGTAGTTAGGTTCTCAATACTGCTTTAATACTTTTACTGTTTGATTCTGGCTTCCGCTGCTGGCCTTTAGCAGCACCAAGCCCGTAGTGGCACCATGCAGTTCAAATACCTGCTCCTCTGACTCTGCCGCCCGCTCCAGCTGCCGACTCTCCAGCACCCGGCCGCCCGCATCACTCAAGACCAGCCGAACCGCCTGGCCTTCTACCCCACTTACTACCACCCGCAGCCGCTCGTTAGTGGGGTTGCCCAAAACGCGCAATATCAGCTTACCACCCAATTCCTCTCCCGCACCCAACCGGGCCCGCCCACAGGCCATTTTCAGGTCCCACACGTAGGTCACCATCACCCCGTTCTGGCGGGCAATCAGCGTAAAGGGCTGCACATCATTGGCCGTGCGGGATTCCCGGTCGACAAATTGATTAGGATTGGTCGTCCAGCCTGTGATGCCGACGGCTGCATACTCGATAAGTGACCCATTGCCTCCGCTGGTGCGGAAGGTAATGGCTCCGCTACTACAGTCGTAAGTAGGAGCCAGCATGGTCAGAGCACCATCTACAGGAGGTTGAGGTGGCTGGGGTGGTTGCGGAGGCTGGGGATTGGTACAATAGGCCGCGAAGTCAAACGTATAGCTAACGCTTACACCGTTCTGCATAGCGGTGATAGTGATGGGCTTGGGGTCATTACGTAGTTCCTGCTCAACGGTACCCGTGTTGCTTGTGATTGAAGAACGAATGATGCCTGGCGCACTAAAGCTGATGGGTGAACCATCACCCCCGCTGGTGTTGAAGGTGATAAAGCCCGACTGGCAGTTGTAAGTGGGCTGGGTTAGCTGAAGGGGATCCGGAACGGGAGGCTCTACCACCAGCTTGACGACCTGATTATTGGCCGTTGAGAACACCAGACTACCGTCGCCCGCTACGTCTATGTCATTGAGCGGACCGTCACCGGGAGCCTCAAACGTGCGTCTGGCAATCACCTTTAGCAGGTCGGGGTCAGTCAGGGGTCTCGTGGCCGGGTCGACTAAAAGGATCTGTGGGTCAACCCCGTTTTGCAACGAGGAGTTGCCTACGGCGTAGAGTTGCCGGCCACCACTGCCTCTGTACAGGGTGATGTATGCATTAGTAGCGGTAGCATCGATGGAGTGGGCCCGCCGGAATCCCCCATCGCCATTCAATTCCAGCAGTGCCGTCTTTAACCCGCTAGTAGTATTGCCGCTACCAACCAGGGCATAGCCTGTGCCATCTGCTGATACGCTCACATCGGTGATGGACTGCATGGCACTAATCGACTCACTGCTGCTGGTGAGGGGCAGGTTATCGAGCAGTTTTTGCCACACCACACTGCCATCCCCATCGAGTTTGGCAACCCAACCTACCTCAGGTGTATCAGTGCCGCCTGCATTAAAATACCCCCCTACCAGATAACCACCATCGGAAGTCTTAATGATAGCATTGCCTTTGGTTAAGCCAAGGTTAGTATTGGTAGGGTAAGCAATCCTTCTTATCCAGACTAATACTTTATTGATATCATATTTGCGAAGTACTGTGTAAGAGGGCCCTGTTTTTGTAGGGAAACCATCATTAGGCTCAGAATTTAGTATGATGAAGCCTCCATCTGGGGCACTCACTAAATCACGCGGGCGATCTCCCCCAAAAATATCAGAATCTTGCCATGGACCGCTAACTAGAGCAGAACTGAATTTCATGGCAATATTTGAATTTCTTATACCCAGCACTCCTGCCATTGCTAGACCACCGTCGGACGTTGCTGCAGTCACCAAAATTGTTCCAATCGCTTCGTAATCAATACCCTGTATTTTTCCTCCTAAATAAAAGCCTCCTTTTAAAGACCCTGTGGACCAGAGATGATCACCCTGTAAAGAGTATTTAACCAATCGACCAGCAGTTTGTCCAGGAAAAAATCCCGGTGCCGATATGTTGTTAGGAATAAAAAACTCTTCTGACGTGACGATATTACCATCGGCGGTTATAGCTAATGTTTTACCGACTCTGGCCCATTGGGCGTCAGGGACCGACTGTCCCCAGGTAGTCTGGCTTATGAGTCCTGCCCATAGCAGAACCAGCCAAATCAGTTGTCGTTGATGTAAATAGTGCGGCATAGTTGTAAAGAATTAGAGTACACATTGGTTAGCAAGGGTCACTTATCGATAAATTTTAATTTTTTCTCAGAAAGATACTATAACGAGCATGCGTATGGTTAAAAACTTGTCTGGTTTTATTGAACGGTATAATATATTGATGCTGGTTAGTATAAGAGCACTATATCTTAAGGCGTATTGGCAAAGTAGTAGATATTTATAAGCAGGCACGAAAACAGCTAGGCACGAACACAAAAAAAGGCAGACCTATATGGCCTGCCTTTTTTCTTTCTTCTGACTTAATACCCTATACGTCGCACAGGATCACGGCTTCTTTCAGACTGGTGAGTGGGTCGCGCAAGGGAATGAACTCCTGCGCTACGTAGCCCTTGAAGCCCGTGTCGACAATGGCCTTCATAATGGCCGGGTAGTTCAGCTCTTGCGTTTCATCGATCTCGTTGCGGCCGGGGTTACCGCCCGTGTGGTAGTGACCGATGTACTGCTGGTACTGACGAATGGTACGAATAATATCGCCCTCCATAATCTGCATGTGGTAGATGTCATACAGTAGTTTGAAGTTGTTCGACCCAACGCGCTTGCACAGGTCTACGCCCCAGGCCGTATGATCGCACATGTAGTCTTTGTGGTTCACCTTGCTGTTGAGCAATTCCATAATAATGGTGATGCCGTGCTTCTCAGCGCTGGGCATCAGGCGCTTCAGGCCCACAGCGCAATTAGCCAGACCCTGCTCATCGCTCATGCCCCGCCGATTGCCCGAAAAGCAAATGACCGTGTTTAGGCCCGCTTCTTTTAGCTTCGGGAATATGGCTTCGTAGCTGGCCACTAACTCATCGTGAAACTTAGGATCATTGAATCCATCGTTAATGCCTTTACCAGCGCCCTGGGGCAGTGCCGATGTGAGGCCGTATTTTTTTAAGGTCGGCCACTCGTCCGGCCCTGTTAGCTCGATGGATTTAATCCCCATTTCCTTAGCGGCTTTGCAGAGGTCGTCCAGCGGAATCTTGCTGTAGCACCACCGGCATACCGAGTGATTGATGCGGCCCTTCAGGGGCGGGGCCACCGGTTCAGCGTGGGGCATAGCGGTAGCGAGCGAGTCGGTCATCGACAGAGTCAGTGCGCTGCCGGTTAGCGTTTTGAGGGCCATTCGGCGGGAGTTTTTCATTTGAGTCATGGTTTGGTAAGACGCAGGGTCTTGTGGGTACGCCGATCGGCTGACGTTTTAGCATTTCATAGCGTCACTATTGGGCAGTCACTATTTACAACTCTCTGATACGGATATTGCGATACCAGACCTTGTTACCATGGTCCTGCAGGGCGAGGTGACCGGTTTGGTATTTACCGAATCCTTCCCAGCCTTTGAATTTACTGTCGGCCACCATCTTGTCCCACTCTGGTCCACTGGTGGCGTACTCGGCGGTTTTCTTGCCGTTCAGGTACTGCTCGGCTTTGCCGTTGCGGATCACCAGCCGGGCCTTGTTCCACTCACCAGCGGGCTTGGCCGCCATGGGCGTAATGGGCTTTTGCAGGTCGTAGAGCGCGCCGGCAGTGCGGTTGCCGTCGCGGCCCTGCTTGGCATCGGGGTGGCGCTCGTTGTCGAGTACCTGCATTTCGGGGCCCGTGTTATAGGTGGCTTTAAACTTGGGATCTTCGTGAACGTGGTAGATGATGCCACTGTTGCCACCTTCCGCAATTTTCCACTCCAGTTCCAATTCAAAGTCACCATACTCTTTATCCGTAACGAGATCGCCGGCGCCACCCTGCGTCAGGTGAATGGCACCGTTGTCAACGATCCATTTGTCCGTAACGGGCTGACCAGGCTTGAGGTAAATATGCCAGCCCTTCAGGCCTTTGCCATCAAAAAGCGTTTCCCACTTTCCCTTTTTAGCCTGGGTATCACCCAGCGGCTTACGTGGATTGGGCGTGGCTTCGGCCAGACTGGTCGTGAGGACGATGGCCAGCAGGGCACTCGCCGATACGCGCAGGTAGTTCATAATTGATATTTGTTTGACGTGTATTGACTGGATGAATAACGAATAAAAGCAGGACAAACGGCCAAAAGAAGTTTCTCCTGGTATAATAAAGACAAAACCGGACTGCAACTACCTCATTTTGGGCTGAGAATCTCTTCCAGAAACGCCCGGAACGGCCTGGCGAACTCGGGGCGCTTGAGCGCAAATTCAACGGTCGTCTTCAAAAAATCGAGTTTGTTGCCGATGTCATGGCGTTTTCCTTCGATGCAGTGGGCATACACGTTCTCCCGTTTTAGCAGCAACAGCAGGGCATCGGTCAGTTGAATTTCGTTGTTCTTGCCCATGGGTGTCTGCTCCAGCATGGCAAAAATATCGGGCGTCAGAATGTAACGGCCGGCAATGGCGAGGTCCGACGGGGCATCGTTCAGGGCGGGTTTCTCAACCAGCGTATCCAGTTCCAGAATCCGGTCGTTGATAGACCGTCCACCCACAATGCCGTAGCGGTTTACCTTATCGTGCGGGACCTTCTCCACCGCAATCACCGAGCCGCCATACTGCTCGTAGGTATCGATCAACTGCTGCGTAACGGGAATGACCGAGTCCATGATGGTATCGCCAAGCAGCACCGCAAAAGGCTCATTGCCAACGTGGTGGCGGGCATAGCGGATGGCGTCGCCCAGGCCATTCAATTCGCGCTGACGAACGTAGTGCAGGTTGGCCATGTCCGATAGCCGGCGCATCTCATCCAGCAGTAGCTGATCTTCTTTTTCTTCGAGTCGGATTTCGAGTTCGTAGTTGCGGTCGAAGTGATCTTCAATGGCCCGCTTGCCCTTCCCCGTTATAATCAGAATATCTTCAATTCCCGAATCGACCGCTTCCTGCACTACGTATTGAATGGTGGGGCGGTCGATGATGGGCAGCATCTCTTTAGGCTGGGCCTTGGTGGCGGGCAGAAACCGGGTTCCCAGTCCGGCCGCCGGAATAACGGCTTTTTTGATCATCAGTGAATGAATAAGTCGTGAAGGAGTTTAGGTGCGCTACGTTTAGACCATCAAGGCAAAGCGATTTAAACGTAGCGCTTTTATTAAAAAACATAGGGTTTTATAACACGGGCATTAATTTTCTTGAGTCCGACATACAACCGGTTTAGCATGGCATCGTCGCGATACAGGCCAATGATCGAACCGCCAGACCCAGTAAAGGAAGCAGAGGCTCCGCAGGCCCTCGCCGTGTCGATCAGGCTCCGGTTGCGATCGCTGATGGCGTATATGCGGGCGCGCAGGTCAAAGTTCCGGTTCACGAGTTCGTTCAGCGCGTTGGTATCCTGCCGGCATACGGCGTCGCGGCCTTCGCGCGCTACGTCGGCAATGGCGTTCATCGTGTCTACCACGAGTTGTTCACCCTTGAGCCACCGCGCCCGAACGTCGTTATGCACCCGCCCCGACTGCTTGCCCAGGTCGGTGTTGTAGGCAATGTAGAGTTTGGGGAGCAGCCGTGGATCGAGCGGCTCATACTGTCCGTAACCCTGCTGTTCCATGATGTCGCGGTTGAAATCCATGTACACGCAGCCTTCATAGCACTGAATAACGCGGTCCTGCAACCCGGCCGTAATGCCCAATTCTTCGGCTTCGGTGGCCAGCACCAGGTTGGGCAGCAGCGCCAGCGGAATCTCGATGTTATAGAATTGCATCAATGCCCGGAACGTAGCAACGATAATAGCGCTGGAGCCCGACAGGCCCACCTGCCGGGGAATGGATGTACTGTAGCGAATAGAGAAATTCTGGTTGGGCAGCCGGATGTGTTCGGCTTCGCAGTACTCAGCAAATTTTTTGATGGCGGCTTTCAGCAGCGGTACGCCCCCGTGGTAGCCGAGTGTACTGACAGCGTCGCGCAGATGATGCAGGCTCCTAAACACATTCGTATCCTGCGGTTGCGGTTCAATATGCAGTTCGGGCGAGGGATACAGCGTAACAGACGCGCCGAAATTACGGACGCTGATGGCGATGGTTTTGCCAAAAAAGCCATCAGACGGGTTGCCAAACAGGCCCGCCCGGGCATAGGCACGGGTTTCGATGAGCAAAGTAAGAAATGTAGTGCGGTCGGCGAACCGCTGGTCAGTTTAAGCGGGAGTTTCTACCGGGGCAAGTTTACGAAACAAAGACGGACTGCCCTTCGCTCCTACCCATAAAAAATGCGACCGGCGTATATACGCCGGTCGCTTACAGGTTGTATTAGATTTATTTTGACTGATTGTCAGCTTTACTGAACGTCGACTTTATCTTTTCCGTCGTAGCCTTTGTTGTGCGGGTCGTAGCCTTCATTCGGATTATCGCTATCCTCGAGATACGTAGCATCGCCCCGGTGAAATAGCGCATCGTCAGATGGATTTTCGGCCACCTGGTTCAATTTATCAGCCGCTTCGTCGCTCATCATATGCCCTTTTGGCTGGTCAGAATCGTTGACAACGGCTGGATTCACCTCCCATTCCTGACTGGTGCCCAGGCTTTCGCCTTTGGGCGCGTTATCCCCAAACTCCCCAACATTAGCTTCACGGCTATCGTGGGTCATTTGCATGTTGCCAGCCTCCATATCCATACCCGATGTCGAGTCTTTATACTGATTTGTACCTACTCCCTCCGACTCGCGACCATAGTCTGAATCGCCATGCTGGTTGGGGTCTTTGGAATAAAACTCAGGATCAACTTTATCCGGATCGAATGGTGACGTCGTTGCCATACCGTTAAGTGGTTTTTTACGGATTATAACTCCAAAGGGAGGTGGGTTGTTTTTTAGAGATGCATGAAGCGGATAGCCCAACGCCTGATCCGTTGCTCCCGTATCTGGCTCAGGGCGCAGATCGAGCAGACGGGGGTCTGCTGTTTTGCAAACCAAGCAACGCCAGTTCCGACAGCAGTTGGTCGTTGGTTGCCTGAAGCAGGGCCATGCGTTCATTGAGTTGGAAAAGCAAAAACTCCACATTGCGGAGCCGCTCCTCGGTGGTGATGGCGGCCGAGGGCGAATTGAGTTGTTTGAACATCAATCCTTCGCCCCGCAGGAGCCAATCGGCATTGACCTGCGGGTAGGCAACCAGAATTTTTTCGAGCGTGTCGTAGCGCGGTTTCAGTCGACCGTGCAGAATATGATAAACTTTTTCGCCCCGGCTTTCGCCCAGCTGACGGGCAAATTCCAGCACGCTGAGGTTGAGCGCATCGATAAGTTGCTGAAGGCGGGAGTGAATCATTCGTTTACATATTTTGCTGTAAAATAAGCCGTATAAATTGCCTGAATGGGTTTGTTATTTACGCAAAACTATGTAATTTTAAACCTGTAAACAGTACCCCAGAAAAGGCAAAAGGGACCGCAAAATGGGCCCCCTGCTTGAACAGTAAACAACAAATACTAATGAACACACAAAACAACGGCCAAATCGAGACATTTCAAAGCGAAAACACCGGAATGCCAGACCAACTGAAGCCTTATCAGAAGGTTCACGAACTGACCGGCGAAGTGGTCAATAAGTATAAGTACCTGGAAGGGCACCCGCGGCAATACCGCTTTGATGCCAAAGAAGGGGTGTTTAACATCAATGGCACCGAAAAAATGGGGCGTACGCTCACATTTCAGCCCATTGCCTGGCGCATATTCACGGATAACATCCTGAACATGGGTACCAAGAACTGGGCGGAGATATTTTTCATCGATGAGAAAAACTGCGTGTCGGCGGTGCTGTTTCACGGCTATTCGGTCGACAACATATTCCGATTGATCGAGCCGCTTTATTACGACGACCTGACCCTCGCCGACGTGGTGATTACGGCCATTGCGGAAAAAAAGGAGAACACAAAGATTCAGCCCAAGGGTGTTTATTACATCGCCCAGTTTACCTACAAAATGGCCGACGTGGAGCAGACCAAAGCGCTGAAGCAGTTTGCGCAGGAGGCCAAAATTTTCCGCCAGGAAACCCTCACCGACATTGCCAACATCAAAACGGCGATGAATTATTATAACCCTTTTGCCAACGTAACCGAAGAGGCTGCGCTGCTGCCAGCGGGTCAGGTTTAAGTCCTGCGTTTTTCTGGATAGGCGTGATTCTCCGAAACAGATCCGCTTATCCTTTTCACCTGTACTACTCAACTGAATGATTGCTCCGTCTTATTTAAGCATAAGTCAACCATTTGCTGCGGCCGGCGACGAGTACCGTTCCATCACGCGCGTGTCGAATTCAGATTTGACACGACTCAAAGAGGAACATTTAGGCTACGGCCCTGGTAGTGCTCCGGCCCGGTTCAACATGGACAAGGCAAAGGTTTTTGGGCGGACGTTTCACCAGCACCTGCTCGAACCAGAAACCATCGGCACGGTCATGCAGCAACTGCTGCCAGACCTGACGTCTGTGCTGAACGTAAGCACACCGGATCAGGCCGACAAGTTGAACGTATTAATGAAAACCATCCGGCAGGACACCTTCTGCCGGCGCTATCTGCGGCTGTCCGAGCGGGAACGTGTTGTGCTTTCGACCGACCCTGCAACGGGTGTGGCCTGCAAAGCGCGACTGGATATGGTTTACACCAGTCCCAAACGACGGAACGCTCTGATCATTGACGTTAAAACCACATCGGCCCGGACGCAGGCCCAGTTTCTGGAGTCATGCTATACGTATGACTATGACCGGCAGGCCGCTTTCTACCTGGACAGCCTGCGCCACGCCGATCAGCATGAATGGGCCATGACCCGGCAGTTTCGGTTCGTCTTTATCGGTGTGATGAAGCAACGGCCCCACCGGCTGTTTGCTGTCGACGCTACATCGATTCCTAATTTCATCGATTACGGGCGCAAAAAATACCGGTTCTGGCTCCGCAAATGGCGCGAAGAGCAAGCAGGTGGTGTCATGGAGCAAGCTCCGCGGACCTGGCCAATAAGCGCCTGATATGTAGTGCTTAGTAAGTACCTCAAACCGAAATAGCGGGAGGAACTTAAAAACACAAATCTCGGCGGGGAACCGCACAAACATAACTACGATGAACGCTTCCATTATAACCCTGACACCCGACCAGCTTCACTTCGACTGGGGGACCGACGGGCTCGTGCTGTGGATTGAGGAATTGGACGGGGCCGGTAGCCTCGCCAGTCAAATGAACGAGGTCATGGATCGGATTGCCTTTGCCATTGAACTGCAAACTGGCTGGGACCACCGTACGGACGGAGCCACACTGCATCCGCTCTATGGTTATCGGCTGTTGCTCCGTGATGGGTCCGGATTATGGAACGCTGTTCAGACCGACGAAACGGGCCATTTTACCAGTCTGACGCCCCTTCAGGAGATGGATTATGAGATTGCCTACGACAAGGTTATGTGGCTGGATTGATATAATCAAAAATCTGTATCGATACTGAAGAGGCCGAACCCGGATAATGGGTTCGGCATTTTTGTTTTCGGGCGCAGGCAACCTTCATGGGCCGGGCGGCATCTTTAAGCAAACACAACCCGGACAATTCATTATGAAATCATTGGCTACAACCCTATTACTGGCTTTTATAGCCGTAGCGCCCACGCTGGCCCAGAAAACCGTT
>DATHAW010000308.1:0-3218 GCA_035296465.1 Spirosoma sp. | reverse complement strand
TCGACGCGGTGGCCGACAAGAAGTGGGAGTGCCTGCGGGCCATTCCGTCGCAGTTTGCCGACAAGAATTCGTGGCAGGCTCGTACGCTTCCCAATGTACCACAGGGTGATAAACAACGGCAGGATTATATATTATCGGTCTTGCAGAGTCGCAACACGGCCGTAGCTGACAAGTACCGCAATCGGTTGGTTGAGTTGTACGGACCGGAGAAAGGCCGCAACGTTAAATTCGCCGAAGCATTCGAACTATGTCAGTACGGTAGCCAGCCAACCCCCGAAGAGCTGAAAAAGCTTTTTCCCACTTTCTAAAGCAAGCTATCGCTAAAATAGACCTTAGATGGACGCAAGTTAATGCATGAGTAAATCCATAAACCTGAGCATGAATGAATTAAGTCAGCGCTTTTTTAGTTAAAATTGTATCCTCCACTGATTTACCTAGTACAAAAACCCGACAGCCTGCTTTTAGTCTGAAGACATAGGCCGTTTAGACCCGTTTATGAAAACTCAATGGATCGTTGGTAGTGCTGTTATCGTGGCGGTAGGGTTAGCTCTATCGTCGTTTCTGGGCGTCTTTCAGAACCGGGTAGATTATAATACCCAAATCAAACCGCTGCTCAACAAGAACTGCATTGCCTGTCATGGGGGCGTAAAAAAAGCGTCGGGGTTTTCGCTTCTGTTCAGGCACGAGGCCCTTGCTCCGGCTAAGTCGGGCAAGCCCGCTATAATTCCCGGTGACGCTGATGGCAGCGAAATGATCCGGCGGCTTACGCTCACGGACCCCGATGAACGAATGCCACTCGACCATCCCCCGCTGAAGCCTGACGAAATAGATTTGTTACGTAAGTGGATCGACCAGGGAGTTGAGTGGGGTGATCACTGGGCATACCTGTCCGTCGACAAGCCCGCTGTGCCAAGTGTTGGCACCATCTGGAGCCGATTAGGAATAGCTGACAATGACGAGACGAATTGGGTAAAAAACGAGATAGACCCCTTCGTTATCGACAAATTAAAGCAAACCGGTCAGGCGTCGGAGCAATTGAAGCCGTCGCCCGAAGCAGACCGCGCTACGTTACTTCGCCGGGTGTCGCTGGACCTGACGGGGCTACCCCCAACCGAACAGGAAGCATCCAGTTTTCTCCATGACAAATCACCTCAGGCATACGAAAAAGTGGTTGACCGGCTGCTGAAATCACCCGCGTATGGCGAACGATGGGCCAGTTGGTGGCTCGACCTCGCCCGTTACGCCGATACCAAAGGCTACGAGAAAGATTCCGGCCGCAAAATATGGCGCTATCGAGACTGGCTTATTAGAGCATTTAATAATGACAAGCCATTTGACCAGTTCACCGTCGAGCAAATGGCAGGTGATCTGCTGCCGGGCCGCAACGGTATCGGCGGAACGGCAACCGACGAACAGTTGGTGGCCACGGCGTTTCACCGCAATACCATGACTAATGACGAAGGCGGCACTCAGGATGAGGAATTCCGGGTAGCAGCCCTGATCGACCGCGTCGGCACGACTTGGGATGTCTGGCAGGGCACTACGTTTGCCTGCGTTCAGTGCCACAGCCATCCGTACGATCCGTTCGTACATGAAGAATTTTATAAATACGCAGCCTTTTTCAACAACACCCGCGATGAGGACGTAACGAGCGACACCCCGACGCTTCGTTTCTATAAACCCGCCGATTCGCTGAAACTCGCTACGTTAACTCATTTTATCACGTCGTCCATACCCAACCGGCAACAGGCTCAGAATCAAGCTACTTATTTTACCAAACTGGCTCGTACCGTAGAGCCTAAAATAAATTCCCACGATTTTGACCAACTGGTAAACGCGTCGCTGCTCGATGCCAAGTATTTTGGGTTTCAGGACAAAGGCTCAGGCCGCATCAGGAACGTAACGCTGACCAACCGCCCCCGGTTGATGATAGCCTGGGGGACAAACGCTGTGGACGCTGTTGTTACAGTACGCCAAGATCGGCTGGATGGGCCTGTTCTGGCAACTGCTCCCGTACCAAAAACCGGTAGTCAGTGGAACGACACCATTCAGATGATTCCGCTACCGCGTATCCAGGGCAAGCATAATCTGTACCTGTCGTTAAATAACCCAAAAGGCCCAAAAGACTGGGTAATGGTCAAATGGGTGTCTTTTCAGCCGATGTTGCCTGGCCAGCCCACCAATGCTGTTGGCCCCCAGGATAAACTGCTGTTGGACGTCCTGAACGCCGATGCGGAGTCGGTACCGATCATGCTCGACGGATCGGGTGAACTGGCCCGCCAAACGCACGTATTCGACCGGGGCAACTGGCTTGTGAAGGGAAAGAAGGTATCGCCTGACGTACCGAAGGTTTTTCCGGCTATGGACCCAAAACTCCCTAAAAACCGGCTGGGACTGGCCCGGTGGATGGTAGACAGAAATAATCCTTTGACCGCCCGCGTGGCCGTCAATCGCTTCTGGGAGCAACTATTTGGGACAGGCATCGTCGAAACGGTGGAGGATATGGGCACGCAGGGCATTCCGCCCACGCACCGCGAACTGCTGGATTATTTAGCGGTAGAGTTCATGGAAACCGACCAATGGAGCATGAAAAAGCTCCTGAAGCGAATGGTTATGTCGGCCACCTACCGGCAGCAATCCAACGTGTCGCCCCAGATGCTGGCAAAAGACCCATTCAACAAACTGCTGGCCCGTGGGCCGCGCATCCGGCTGTCGTCGGAGCAGGTACGGGATCAGGCCTTAGCCGCCAGTGGCCTGCTAAGCCGCAAAATGCTTGGTCCCAGTGTTATGCCCATTCAACCCGACAACATCTGGCAGTCACCCTACGATGGCGACTCCTGGAAGCAGAGCGCGGGTGAGGATGCACACCGGCGGGCTTTGTATACGTACTGGAAGCGAACCGCTCCATACCCCTCAATGGTTACGTTCGACAGTCCCAGCCGCGAGTTTTGCCAGTCAAGACGGATCAGGACTAACACGCCGTTGCAGGCGCTGGTGACACTCAACGACCCGGTCTACATGGAAGCGGCCCAGTCGCTGGCCTACTATATGCAGCAACACGGCCAGTCGCCGGCGAGCCAGATTCAGGCGGGTTTTCGGCGGGTTATGCTCCGCGATCTGTCTCCCAAAAAGCTGGCCGTTCTGACCCGATTGTACCACACGGCAGAACGACACTATCAGCAACAGCCCGACGAAGCCAGGAAACTAATGACACGGGC
>DATHAW010000307.1:0-5112 GCA_035296465.1 Spirosoma sp. | reverse complement strand
ACGCAGCATCAGCCGTTTTGCCTCATCTTCGCTGAGTGCAATTAGTTCACGTACACGGAGTGGCGCCGTTTTGTGGGATAAACTAATTGATTTGAACGTATCTAACATCTTGAGGAAAGCACACTAAAATGACTTTAGCAATACAAAAATACGGCATAAATACCGGACATGAAAACACTCTCCAAAACCGACTATTTATTTAGAAAGCATCTAGATAAGACTTCGCTTTCTTGTCTAAGTCCTATTCAGTAAAGTAACAACTCTTTAAGCTCACACGTTCTATCGGGTGGCATCAACCAGCAGTTTCAGGGGGTGAAGTGCCGGTTTTGCACCATCAATTGTGTTTCTTCGTTTACTTAAGCAGGACATGAATACTACCATCCACTTTATAGTACGTAAACGTTGCTAGCTAGCAGGTAGGCAGTCAACGTTTCTACTCCTTGAAATGGTTGCTTTCGGGCACGGATCAGCCAGATTGCAGCACGAAACCATGCTGAAGTCATTCGATATTTATAACCAGAATAACATTCTGAAAATTATTGTAGCGCTGAACCTGCTGCTGGTTGGAACGGGGTCGCTGCTATACACTAATCGACTAATCAACAAGCTTGAAGCTCGGGAGGAGCAGTACGTTCAGCTCTATGCCAAAAGCGTTGCCTATCTAACCGACACGAGTCATGCCAATTCGAGCGACCTGAACTTTGTGACGACCCAGATTCTGGAAGCCAACCGCACTATTCCGGCCATTTACGTTGACCCGACCGGTCAAATTTCCATGTCACACAATTTAGCGGTTCCCGCAGAGTTTACCAGTGATGAAAAGCAGCAGTTTCTCCGCCAGAAACGCGACGAAATGCGCAAAAACCATATGCCACTGGTTGTAGAAGTTGGTAATGGCCAGCGGGGTCTGGTCTATTATAACAACTCCGGTCTGCTAAGACAATTGACTTATTTTCCGTATGTCTTGCTGGCTATTTTGACAGCGCTTGGCGTACTGGCATACCTGGCATTCAGTTCGTCGCGCCGGGCCGAGCAGAATCGAGTATGGGTAGGTCTGGCTAAAGAAACAGCGCATCAACTAGGTACGCCGATGTCGTCGTTAATGGCCTGGGTTGAGTATATGCGCTCCGACCCGGCTCAGTTCGACAGATCCATAACCGATGAGATCGAGAAAGATGTTCAGCGGCTGGAAACGATCACGGCCCGTTTTTCGAGCATCGGTTCGGTGCCCACGCTCAAAGAGGAGAACCTAAACGAGGTTGTACAGCAGTTTACCGGCTACCTGTCGAAGCGGATATCGACTAAAGTTAAAATGAGCGTAGCCAGTCAATTGCCCTCGGGCCAAACAGTCAGGATCAATAAGCTGCTGTTTGAGTGGGTGATCGAAAACATCTGCAAAAATGCCGTGGATGCAATGAAAGGCGTAGGAGAACTCAGAATCAATATGATTGCGCTCCCTCATAAGGAAGTAGCCATCGATATTACTGATACGGGCAAAGGCATTTCGAAGGCAAACATGCAGAAAGTATTTAACCCTGGCTACAGTACCAAAAAGCGAGGCTGGGGTTTGGGGCTAACCTTGGCGAAACGGATTGTGGAAGAATACCACGATGGGCGGCTCTACGTCAAAAGTTCAGAGAAAGGAAAGGGCACTACGTTCCGAATTGTCATCAACAGCAATTAGATTAGTAGTGTCATCTCTTCAATTACCGGATCAAGTCAAATTAAGACTAACTACTGCTTATCTGACGCCCGCCAGTAACTACCTCGGGAAGGGCAGGGTAAGCGTGTCCGTTTCGATTTCGTTACTCTGGTTCAGGTCACGATCGCGGATGGTAATTTTGAATTTGGTAGGGTACAGGCGGAAACTGGTGCCATACTGAAACGTGGTATTAAAATCCAGCGGACCCGAAATAGGCCCTTTTGGTTTGCCTTTGGCGAGGTCAGGGAAGTAAAGCGTTCTGGTTACGTCGAGTTGCACCTCTTCGTATTTCCCATTCGCTAACCGAAACGTCCGAATGCGGTAATTGCCCCAGCCGCCGTTCGACGCATAACGGGCCGAATCTCCCTTCGATACAGGTATATCATTACCCAGGTTACCATCGCCATCTTTGAAAAATACGGAGATGACAACAGAATCCCGCTTTCCCTTACCGACACCCCGCCCTGCCTCCAGCGGATATCGATACGTTTCGACAAAACTAATTTCGGGAGTGTCGGGGTAATTGGGTTCGTTGAAACAGGCCGTCAGCGACAGGGCAATGCCCAGCGCAATGAGATACGGTTGAATTTGTTGCCTTCGCATCATGTTATACTCGTGTTGCAATAAACGCATTATTAACCTTGTCTTTTCTATCGACTCTTCCTGTCGAAGCAGCCTTAGTACGGCAATCGCTCCGCGAACGAATCCTGACCGTCGGTCCCGAGTCGTTCGAGTCGCTGGCGCTGGCTGTTTTCCGCTATCAGGCGACTTACAATCCCGTTTACCGACGCTACCTGCAGTGTCTCAGTGTCCAGCCAGATCAGCTAAACGACTTACGCCGGGTGCCCTTCATGCCAATCAGTTTTTTTAAGAGTCAACCAATCCTGACCGGCCTGAATCCTGCCCACGAGACCCTTTCCGGAACGCTAACGTTTGCCAGCAGCGGAACCACCAGCCAGAAAGCAGACGAAATTAGCCGCCATCTTGTACCCGACCCGGGCTTGTATGATGCAGTCAGCACCCGCATCTTTGAGCAGACCTACGGTCCTTTGCGATACTTTCACATTCTTGCGTTGCTGCCCTCGTATCTTGAACGAAATAACTCGTCGCTGGTGTATATGGTTCAGCTATTTATGGCCTACTCCAGCGACATCCAGACCGACTTCTCGCAGGCCCCTGATATGGCGTCGAGCTTCTTTTTGAACAACCATGATGAACTGACCAACCGACTGCGGCAACTGACCAGCCAACCCGACGGCAAGCGAATTCTGCTCATTGGCGTAACATTTGCGCTGCTGGACTGGGCCGAGTCCAACCGCGACCTGCGCTTTCTGGCTCAAAACCCGAACCTGATTGTAATGGAGACCGGCGGCATGAAAGGTCGTCGGAGGGAGCTGCTACGCGAGGAGGTGCATAACGTCTTGACCGAGCGGCTTGGCATTACGCACGTTCATTCTGAGTACGGCATGACGGAGCTTCTCTCGCAGGCTTATTCGACGGGGGCAGGCGTGTTTCGGCCCGGCCCTACTCTGCGCGTGTTCCTGCGCGACATTAACGACCCCTTCCAACCCATCTCTCCAGAACAGGCAGGCTACCGTCATACCGGGTCACGCCAGACCGGATTGCGCCAAACCGGCGGCATCAACATTGTTGATTTGGCTAACCTGGATTCCTGCTCGTTCATTGAAACGCAGGATTTAGGCCAATATGCTGACGAGAGCATGACATCCGCTTCAGAAGAATCGGAAGAACATCCGTTCGGGGAACATCCATTCCGGGTCATTGGTCGCTTTGATAACTCCGACGTCCGGGGATGTAACTTACTGGTAATCTGAAAAACACTACGTAGCGCATCGCGCCACTTAAGCGTACAACTTCACGTCCTCGAGCGTAATTTGATCGCCACACATGATGATTAACCGCTCGATGACATTACGTAGTTCGCGGACGTTACCTGTCCAGGGTAGTGACTGAAGATAGGCCATTGCCTCGGGGGTAATGTCTTTGGGTGGCGAACCATACTCGGTTGCAATGTCCTCTAAGAATTTGTCGGCCAGCAGCAAGATGTCACTACGTCGCTCGGCCAGGGGCGGTACATGGATGACAATTACGCTCAGGCGGTGAAAAAGGTCTTCCCGGAAGTTACCATTCGCAATTTCCTGCCGCAGGTCTTTGTTGGTAGCCGCAATCACGCGCACATTAACCTTTATTTCTTTGTCGCCCCCAACCCGGGTAATTTTATTCTCCTGTAGTGCCCGCAGGACTTTAGCCTGCGCCGACAGACTCATATCGCCAATTTCATCCAGAAACAGTGTTCCACTGTCGGCCTGCTCAAATCGACCTACACGCCGGGCAGCGGCCCCGGTAAACGCACCCTTTTCGTGCCCAAACAATTCACTCTCAATCAATTCGCCCGGAATGGCCGCACAGTTAACTTCAATAAGTGGCATGGCAGCGCGACTGCCTTTTTCATGAATCTGCTTGGCAACCATCTCTTTGCCTGAGCCATTAGCCCCTGTTATGAGGACCCTTGCTTCGGTAGCAGCCACACGGTTAATTGTGTCTTTTACCCGCCGAATCGGCTCGGACTCACCAACAATCTCATTGAGTTTATAGAGTCGTTTTTTAAGCGTTTTGGTTTCCTGCACCAGCTTGGCGCGGTCGATGGCATTGCGCACCGTAATGAGCAACCGGTTGAGATCAGGGGGTTTGGTAATGAAGTCGAAGGCACCGCGCTTGGTAGCTTCCACGGCGTTTTCGACATTCCCGAAGGCTGAAATCATGATGAACTGGGTAGTTTTGGCAACTTCACCGGCTTTTAGCAACAGCTCCAGTCCGTCCATCTTGGGCATTTTAATGTCGCAGAGCGCTACGTCGTAGCTTGTGCGCATAATCATCTCCAGCCCCTCTTCGCCATCTTTGGCTTCGTCCACCTCGTAGCCTTCATATTCTAATATATCGCGTAAAGCAGCCCGAATGCTTTTTTCATCGTCCACGATAATCAATTTAACCATACGGCAGAAATAGGTGGGTTAAAGAATAAAGTTGAGTATTATTGGTTGTAAACCTATGGGTTTATTATCAACTCGTAAATGCCAAATGTAATCAATTTAACTCGGCAACGGTATCGCAACCCAGCCGACCAGATTTATCTATTCGTGGCGAAACCTCACGGAATTGCAGCCGCATAACCAGGTCTTATCCAGTCAGCGTATGGGTTTGTATGGCGACTAGCGAATAAATTGGAGAAAAACGAATGAAAGTTAGCATTTGCCCCTTATAAGCACGTTAGATAGATACAATGAAATCAGCGTCGGGTGGTGTTGACGCGGGATTCGCGCTGTTTGTAATGCTGCTTAAATTTAAGCCAAATTTAAGCGTCTAACCACTATTCAGTTTACATGTCTATT
>DATHAW010000306.1:0-9101 GCA_035296465.1 Spirosoma sp. | reverse complement strand
TTCGTTGACAAGGGCTTCGGGCACCGAGATGCCGCCGAGCGATTTGATGGGATAGATGCGAAGGTCGGAAACAAGCATAGGAGATCAAAAGCTCATTCTTGGAATCGGACTGACAGTTTGGGGGGTAAACACGCCCTGCTTGTATTTGAACTGCGCGGCCATGGCAATCATGGCCGCGTTGTCGGTGCAGTACTCGAAGCGAGGGATGTATACGGTCCAGCCCGATTCATGGCCGAGTTGGGTCAGAGCCGAGCGCAGACCACTGTTGGCCGATACGCCCCCCGCAATGGCAATCTCGCCAATACCTGTTTCCCGAGCCGCCCGTTTCAGCTTCGTCAGCAGCATTTGTATCAGGGTATGTTGAATGCTGGCACAAATATTGGGGAGGTGTTGCTGAATGAAATCGGGATTAGTTTTTGTGTTATCCCGCAAAAAATAAAGAATGGCCGTTTTGATACCGCTGAACGAAAAGTTCAGTTCGGGCATGTCGCCCATCGGGAACTTATACGCCAGTGGATTGCCATCCTTAGCGAACTTGTCAATGAGAGGTCCGCCAGGGTAAGGTAGTCCCAGAAGCTTAGCCGATTTGTCGAAAGCTTCTCCCACGGCGTCGTCCTGGGTCTGGCCGATAATGGTCATATCGAGTGGCCCGTCGACGCGCACAATCTGCGTGTGGCCGCCACTAACGGTCAGGCATAGAAACGGAAAGGCCGGGCGGGGAGCTTCAATGAAGTGGGCCAGCACGTGAGCCTGCATGTGGTTGACTTCAATAAGTGGGATATTCAGGCCCAGTGCCATGGCTTTAGCAAATGAGGTGCCCACCAGCAGCGAACCCAGCAGGCCCGGTCCACGCGTGAAGGCAATGGCCGACAGGGCCGACTTGACTATGTTTGCGTTGGATAAGGCACGTTCAACAACGGGTAGAATATGCTGCTGATGCGCCCGGGAGGCCAGCTCGGGAACCACACCACCGTACTGTTCGTGGATCAGTTGGGTGGCAATAACGTTCGAGAGCATCTGGCCGTCGGCAAGAACGGCCGCCGAGGTTTCGTCGCAGGACGACTCAATGGCTAAAATAGTCACCGTTGCAAAACTAATGAATGAGGAATTCTGTACAGAGTATAATGGAACCACTTACTAAACCGTTCCCACAGTTAGTGGTCTAAATCACGTTTATTTTCACCTTATCGTTGTAAATTAGGCATTTCTGCCCCGGATGCGTCAGTTTTTTTCTATATTCCTCAAAACGCTCCTCTACCTGTTTTTGACGGTAGTAGTGTTGATTGTGGGTGTCCTGCTGGGTCTTCAGATTCCGGCCGTGCAGACGCGCGTCACGCAGGAGGTAGCGCAGCGGGTATCTGACAAGCTCCTGTTTCCGGTTACGATTGACGGTGTTTCTATTAAATGGTTCGATTCGCTGACGCTCGAAGGGATCAGGATTGGCGACCGGCAGGGGCGACCCATGATTACGGTTGGCCGGCTCGACGCAAACTATAATCTGCGCAACCTGATTGATTCGTCGGCGCACAACCTGCATCTGGATGAGGTAGTGCTCTATCGGCCCAGTGTGCTGATGATTAAGAATCCGAAGACCGGCGATACCAACCTCGACGAGTTCATTGCCCGCATTGAAGTACTAACGTCCGACCCAACTAGACCCAGTGTACCGAATCAGAACGTACCGTTTACGATTGCACGCGTCACCTTAGCCGAAGGCTCCTATACCCTCGAAGACCCGCGTGAGCCGTTCCTGCATGACCCCCGCAGTTTCGATTATAACCACTTCACGCTCCAGCACCTCAACGCCGATGTGAGCAACCTGCTCATTTTGGGGGATACCATCGCGCTCGACATAAAGGGACTATCGGGGGTGGATCGGGATTCGCGGCTAAAAATCAGGCAGCTGGATACGGACTTCCTGTATTGTAACACGAAAATGGAACTGGCGAAGTTGTCGGCCCATATCGGCAACTCTATTATCCGCCGTGAACTGACCTTTTTTTACGACCGGCCGTCTGCCTTCAGCGATTTTAACCGCCGGGTGACCATGCTGGCTGATTTTCGTAACAGTGAAATACGCTCAAAAGACCTCGGCTATTTTTCGGATTACCTGCGCGACCTGAACGAAACCTGGCGGCTGAGCGGCATTTTCACCGGCACCGTCGACAATTTCCGGCTCCGCAACACCGACCTGCGTTTTGGAGCCAATGGGCGTAGTCGACTCAAGGGCGACCTGGCCTGGAAGGGACTACCTAATATGGACAGGACAACGGTCAACTTCGACTTAACCCCATCAGTCGTCAACATGGCCGACATCCGGCAGTACTATCCCAATGAGTCATTTAACCACACAATTCAGAAATTAGGTACTGTAGCCTTCAACGCGACGTTTGTGGGGGCGTTCGACGATTTCAAAACTAAAGGCCGGTTCCAAACAGGAATAGGTACCGTAACCGGCGATCTGGCACTCAAATTAGCGGACCAGTCCGATCAGACAACCTACGCAGCCAACTTACGGGGCGAAAATTTCGACCTCGGCCAATTCATCGACCAGCCCAGCCAGTTTGGCAAACTCGACGGGGCGGGACGTATCGTGGGCCGTGGCACCGATCTGGCGCGAGCCAGTGTGGACATCAACGGGCAACTGGAACGCTTTGGCTGGCAGGGGTACAATTACCGCGGGGTCACGCTCGAAGGGAACCTGCAAAAAGCCTTTTTCCATGGGCAGCTGAACCTCCGCGATCCTAACCTGGCGTTTGCACTTGATGGGGAGTTTGACCTGCGCAGCCCCCGCAAGCACTTCGATCTGCGGGGCACAGTGCAGCACGCCGACCTGCGGGCATTGGGTTATGTAAGTGACTCGCTGGCCATTCGGACAAAACTGGACCTACAACTGGAAGGTAGCAAGCTCGACGACCTGGTAGGGAATGCCTATTTTCGTCAGGCTACGGTGAGCCTGAACGAACGAAACCTTTCTATTGACTCGCTCTCGGTTGTGTCCTCTATTGAACAGCGGACAAGGGGTAACAACGGGTCGGTAAAAAACGATTCGGTTGAAATGCAGCGGTATTTTAACCTCAGCTCCGATTTTTTGACTGCCCGGTTGCAGGGTAATTTTCAGCCCCAACGCACCGTCGATGATTTGATGCGACTAGCGCGGGAATACGGACTTTTTCTTGCGGGCGATGAGGCCGGAATGAAGGCCTACTATGAAATAAAACGACGGCAGATGACCACGCCCAGTCCGCGCTACGGCATCGATTTTCAGTTCATTACGAAAGACATGGGGGCGCTGACGGCGTTTCTGAATCCGTCGGTTTACGTGGCTCCCCGAACGCGGATAGAAGGGCGGTTCACAGCTGACAACACCCAGTTTCTGACCGCTACAATCAAAACAGATTCGGTTCGGTTTGGAACGCAGGGTCGGCTAGGGTTTGGCCCGACCGACCTGGACCTGACAACCTCCAAGCTAACTTATGGCGAGGCTGTGCTGGCATCGGCCGTGCTGTCGTCGCAGCGGCAGGCGCTGAACCTGCTCGTGCCCACGCGCAATTTACAGGCCGAAGCCTCGTGGGATGTGGACCATATTGCGTTTACGAGCAGCATTGAGCAGGCCGGTAGTTCCAACCGCGCCGACCTCAACGGTGAACTGCGTTTTAAAGGCGACGCCATTGACCTGACTTTCCGTCGGTCCGATCTGCGGGTGCTGGATGGTGACTGGGTGCTGAATCCGGAAAGCCTGATTCGAAAAGTGGGGGATGAATACACCATCCGGAACCTGTCGGTTATGAACCGCGACCAGGTTATTCTGGCCTCAGGAAAACTCTCGCCCGATTCGGTCCAGGGCCTGAACCTGGAGGCCCGCAACTTCCTGCTCGAATCGCTGAACCCGGTGCTGAACACCTCGCTCGGCGGTATATTGAACGGTAAAGTGTCGGTTCGGGACGTATACCAGACGCCCATTGTGGAAAGTGAATTGCTGGTTCGTGAGCTGTCATATCAGAAAATGCTGATTGGGGATGTGCGGGGCCGGGTTGAATGGGAACAGACCGCCAGGCGACTTAATGTCAATGCCAGTGTAAACCGCAGCGGGGCCGATATTCTGACGCTGGCCGGCAACTACACTCCCCAGCGTAAAACAAACCCACTGGCCCTAAAAGCAGACATTAACAAGGCCGATCTGAACACACTGGAGCCGTTTACGACGGGGCTGTTCTCTAACCTGGGTGGCACGGCCAGCGGCACGATAGCCGTGTCGGGTACGCCTTCCGTTCCAGTACTCACGGGCGAAGTGGCCGTACAGGACGGGCGTGGACGGTTTGATTACCTAAAAGCCGACTTTGCGTTTGAAGATAAGGTGTTTTTCGGCGAAAACGAAATCATCACCCGACGACTAACCCTGCGCGACCCCCAGGGCAACACCGCCCAACTGCGCGGGGGGGTATACCACGATGGATTCCGGTATTTTACGATGGGCTTCGATGCCGATTTCAAAAATTTCAGGATTATGAATACGACCGCCCGGGATAATGACCTGTTTTATGGGCAGGCCATTGTGACAGGTAAGGGCGAACTCTACGGCCCGCTCGACAACCTGGTTATCCGCGCCAATGTAGCGAGCAGTAAGGGCACCAAAATTTACATTCCGCTGGATGGCGCTACGTCGGTGGCTTCCGACGATCAGATTCGGTTTGTGAACCGCAACGCCCCGCCCGTCGGCCAATCGACGGGGGCAGCAAAAGCAGCGACTAAACCAGAGCGGGCAGGGGCAGATATAGACCTGTCTCGCATTCAGATGGATTTCAGTTTTAATATTACGCCTGATGCGTACTGCGAAATTCAGTTAGACCGCCAGACTGGCGATATTATTAAAGCCTACGGGCAGGGGCGGCTGGGGATGAAGGTGGATACAAAGGGCGATTTTTCAATGACGGGTAATTACGAAATCCAGAAAGGAGATTATACCTTCACCTTCCAGAATATCATTAACAAACGGTTTCAGATTCAGCCCAACAGCCGCATCACCTGGACCGGTGACCCCTACGGTGCCCTGCTCGACGTAACGGCTGCCTACACGCAATACACGTCGCTGGCTCCACTGCTGGTTACTAATACCTCCTCAACTGCAAACCGGAGCACCGATCAGACGCGCCGGTATCCCGTCGATCTGCTCATCAAACTAAACGGTGACCTGGGTTCGCCCACCATCAGTTACGACCTGGATGTGAAAGAGTATCCCTCATCGTCCGATTTCCGGCAGGCCGTTACAGGGTTTGAAGCCCGGTTGCAGAGCAATGAGCAGGAACTGACCCGGCAGGTGAGCAGTGTCTTGCTGTTTAATCAACTGTTGCCTGAGGGAACGAGCCTGTTCGATCAGGGGCAGGTGAACACGGGTGTGGCCAACAGTGTAAGTGAACTGCTGTCAAATCAGATCAGCCGGTTGGCCTCGAACCTGAACGAGAAATTAGACGTGGGGGTTTCCATTGGTGGGTTTACGGGTATTACCCAGAGTGAAAATCTGTTAAACAACCTCCAGTTACGCTTTTCGTACCGGCTCCTGAACGACCGCCTGCGCATTAGCCGCGACGGTGGTTTTACGTATGGTCAGAGCCAGACCAACGCGGCCAGTCTGCTTGGCGAATGGACCCTTGAATACTTCATCACGCCCGATGGGCGGCTCCGGGCTAAAGTATACAACCGGAATCAGCAGAGTGTGCTGAGTCAGAACAGCCTCAACAGCACAATTTCGACGGGTGGCGGACTGAGTTTTCTGTACACCCGGTCGTTCAACCGAATTTTGAGTAACAAACGTAATGCCCCCGGTTTGCTCCCGGTTCCGCCTGTTGAAGCCCCTAAAGGGCCGTCCTCGGCGCCCGCTTCCGTCACGACTGTTTCGAGCCGGAGCATGTTCTGAGGAACGGAATTCCGGAGAGGGATAAACACCGCCCGTTTTTTCTTTCAAGAGCAAATGCCCGTCCCCTATGCGCCTTCTCCGAATGCCCGGCTGGTCGTTTTTGCTGTTGATTCTGCTTTTCTGTACTAAAAGTAGGGAAACGCCCGCCCAGACACCTGCCCCGCCACTTACTCAGTCGCCCCGGCTGCTGGCCAGTCAGCAGGCCTATTACCCGCGCACCATTCGGCTACAGCACCAGCCCACTGGGACCGCTACCGGTCGGTTGCTGGCCTCATTCGATACCAACGATACGCAGGCAGCCCTGTTCACGAGCGACGATAACGGCCAGACGTGGCAGCCGCTGGCGACAGTTCAGGACGAATCCGGTTCCTGGCATTGCTGCAGCGGGTTATGGGAGTTTCCGCAGGCGCTGGGCCCGTTCCCGGCGGGTACGCTGATCTGGTCGCCATCGATGGCGTGTCCACGTGACCCGCGCTGCGACGCGTCTATCAAAATCCGGCGCAGCACCGACGGGGGGCGGTCCTGGCAGGCTCATGCTACGCTCGTGACCGGAACGGTGGGTCTGTGGGAACCGGAGTTCATTGTTGATGCCAGGGGACAATTGGTGGCGTATTACGCTACAGAGCAGTACCAGGCAGACGGGTTCAACCAACTGCTGGCGCACAAAGTCTCGACTGATGGTGGTCTGACGTGGGGGCCGGAAGTGCGCGACGTAGCGCTGCCTGACGCAGCCGACCGAAAGATGCGTCCCGGCATGGCTATTGTCCGGCAAATGCCCGATAAAACCTACGCGATGGTCTACGAAATCTGCGGCATGGGCTGCGATGTATTCATCCGATTCTCTAAAGATGGTCTCGACTGGGGTAACCTTACCGACCCCGGTACCCGCATCGAGTCGGACAAGGGGCAGCATTTTGCCCATGCGCCATCATTTACAGTAGCGCCTGATGGCAGCTTGCTCGCCGTAGGGCAGATGGTCATGGACGCGGCCGGGAAAGTAACCGCCGACAATGGCCGGATCATTATGGTGAACCGAAGCGCCGGGCGTGGCCCGTGGACCCAGCTTGCCGCCCCAGTGCCGGTGCCCGAAGCGAAGGATAACCCGTGCCCTAACTATTCATCGCAGTTGCTGCTGATCCCATCGACGAATACCCTGCTGGAAGTGGCGCTCAAACCCGATGGTGGCACGTGCAGGCCCTACGTAGCGACGGTTCCGTTACCCGCCGATTTCTTTAAACGGTGAGAATCGCTTCACTTTTCGCTTCCTACTCTACATTATGCTGCCTGTTCTATGAAACGCTTGTTATTTATCCTGCTCCTCAGTCTAAACGCCCTTCCGCTCCTGGCGCAGCGTACCTTCACCAACCCCATTAAGTCGTCTGGTCCGGATCCGTGGGTGCTCCAGAAAGACGGGTGGTACTACTACATGAATACGACCGGCCGCAACCTGACGCTCTGGAAAACCCGCAACATGGCCGACCTGGCCACCGCTGAGAGTAAGGTGATCTACACACCCCCAGCCGGGCAACCCTACTCTAAAGATTTGTGGGCACCCGAAATTCATTTTCTCAATGATGACGCGGGAGCCGGTCGCTGGTACATCTATTTTTCGGCCGATTCGCTCAACAACCTTAGCCATCGGGTGTGGGTGATTGAAAACCCGTCGCCCGACCCTATGCAGGGAGAGTGGACAATGAAAGGAAAAATTGGTGATGCCGCCAATCACTGGGAAATCGACATGTCGGTAATGGAGTACAACGGACAACTCTACGCGGCCTGGTCGGGATGGGAAGGCCCCACCAACGGGCGGCAGGATATTTACATTGCCAAATTGAAGAACCCCTGGACCCTCGACGGCGACCGCGTTAAAATCTCGCAGCCCGACCTGCCGTGGGAACTGCATGGCACGACGCCCGTGGAATGGCAAAAAAATGGTGAACCTCCCGCTATTTATGTAAATGAAGGCCCGGAGTTTTTGCGTCACGATAACAAACTGTTTATTGTTTATTCGGCCAACGCCTGCTGGCTCGACTACTGCATGGGTCTGCTGACCTACAGCGGCACCGGCAGCTTGACCGACCCGAAGAACTGGACCAAGAGCAGCCAGCCGGTGTTTGTGCAGGCACCTGAAAACGGCGTGTGGGCACCCGGCCACGGTGGTTTTTTTCGGTCGGCCGACCAAAAACAGGACTGGATGATTTACCACGCCAATCCCTCGGCTACGGACGGCTGCGGCAACAAACGCGCCCCGCATATTCAACCGTTTACGTGGAACCCCGACGGTACGCCTAATTTCGGGAAACCGCTGCCTAAAACACCAATGCCGGTGCCCGGAGAATAAAAACTGGGGAATAAGCTGTTATTTTGATGGACAAACCCAAAACCTCAATGCATAAACTTGTTTTCCCCGCAGCGCTGGCCGCTTTAATTAGCTTGAATAGCTGTGGCCCAACCAACAAAACCGAGCAGAAAGCCACTGATTCGATTGCTGTTGCCACGGGCGATACGACCGCAATCGTTGGTGCGAAACTCCCCGACCCTGCGTCCTTTGCTGGTGACGTAAATGGAAAAAAGGCAGCGCTGTTCATCCTCAAAAATAAGGATATGCAGGTCGCCATCACCAACTACGGGGCCCGCATCGTGGGCATTCTGGTGCCCGACAAAATGGGTAAGCAGACCGACGTAGCGCCGGGCTTTGTCAGCGTAGCGGCTTATCAGAAAGCCAATGAACCGTTCTATGGACCAATTGTGGGTCGATTTGGCAACCGGATTGCGAAAGGTAAATTTACCCTGGATGGTAAGACGTACCAGACAGAGCTTAACAACAACGGCAATACGCTCCATAGTGGCCCGAGCGGTTTTCATAGTCACGTGTGGGACGCCAAACAGGTAAACGATAAAACCCTTGAGTTGACTTACGTATCGAAAGATGGCGAAGGTGGCTTTCCGGGCACCGTAACAACCAACGTTACCTACTCCCTTACCGACAATCATGGGCTACGTATTGATTATAAAGCTACCACGGATAAAGCTACGCCCTATAACCCTACGAGTCACGGCTTTTTCAATCTGAACGGGGAGGGGAGTGGCACCATCAATAACCATGTTCTGATGATCAACGCCGACAAGTATTCACTGGTGGATAAGGGCCTGATTCCTCAGGGCGAGCCCGTGTCGGTGGCTGGTA
>DATHAW010000305.1:0-2410 GCA_035296465.1 Spirosoma sp. | reverse complement strand
TTGCATTAAAAGATTTTATTTTAGGTACGCCCTATCTTCTAAAAGAATAAGTACAGGGTAAAATAATCATTCCAGCAGGAGATAAATACGACACAGAGTCGGCAATTTCCACTAGAAACTAAGGTGAGCCAGGCATTGGGCGGCATGCCGATGATACGAAGAACGCACCTGCAACAATACCAGCCGCTACAAAAAGACAGGCTTGTTTTATCGGCGTCTCAATGGGTAACGCATTATATAGGCAATTTGTCTTTAAAAAAATTAAATATTATGTTAACCAAAAGGGATAAACCTTTTTTCTTCAATTATACAGCCATAGAAGCCGGTTTGCGTGTTTAGTTATTTAAATTAAAATCAGCGTGCTCAACAAGGCCAAAGACATGAATATTTCCAAACACAAAGTAGCGGCTATCCACTATACCCTGCGCGACAGCAGCGGCACCGTGCTCGACACCAGCGAAGGTCAGCAACCCCTGTATTACCTGCACGGCGAAAACAGCCTGATTCCAGGCATGGAAGAAGGTCTGGAGGGACGAACGGCTGGCGACAAGCTACACCTTGATATTATGCCCGAGAAAGGCTATGGCCTGCGGGATCCCGAACTCGTTGAGGAGGTGCCCCGCCGGTCGTTTGGCAGCCAGACCATCGACGTTGGCATGCAGTTCGAAACGAATGACGGGCAGATTATTACCGTAACGAACGTAACACCCGACACAATCACCGTAGACGCCAATCATCCGCTGGCCGATCAGCCGCTCCACTTCGACATTGAAGTACTGGAAGTTCGGGATGCCACCCCCGAGGAACTGGCCCACGGACACGTTCACGGTCCGGGCGGGCACCACTGAGACAGTTGATTAATGAGTGAGTCAGGCATTGAGTTACCGGCTCACTCATTAACTAACCAATGGGTGCTTATCTTTGTCTCCACGGTATGGCACACATAGGGCAGGATATTCGGGTTGCTAAGGCGTATCTGGAAACAGGGAACGTCGTTGGACTGCCAACCGAAACGGTTTACGGGCTGGCGGGCAGTGCCCTGAACTCAGACGCTATCCTGACTATTTTTCGGGTCAAGAACCGGCCCGCTTTCGATCCGCTCATCTTTCATACCGACTCGCTCCAGAAGGTCGACCAATTCGTTTCCGGCATTCCCGAAGCGGCCCGGCTTCTGGCCGATACGTACTGGCCCGGTCCGCTAACGCTGCTGCTGCCCAAACGCGACCTGATTTCTGATCTTGTTACGTCGGGCCTGCCCACGGTTGCCGTTCGCATTCCCAACCACCCGCTCACGCTTAGTCTATTACGGCTGCTCGACTTTCCACTGGCGGCACCAAGTGCCAATCCGTTCGGGTATATCAGCCCCACCACGGCCCAACACGTTGCCGATCAGCTTGGCGCCATGGTGCCGTATATACTGGATGGTGGACCGGCACAGGTAGGTCTGGAATCAACCATTGTTGGTTTCGAAAACGACATTCCCACCGTTTACCGGCTTGGCGGCCTGGCCCTGGACCAGATTGAAGGGTTGGTAGGGCCGGTCAATGTCCGCACGCATTCGACCTCCGATCCGCAGGCACCGGGCATGCTTACCAGCCACTACGCTCCGCGCAAACCCCTGATTCTGCTGGCCCCCGGCACCAGCCCACCACCCGGTGAACGAACGGGCGCGTTGGCGTTCCGCAACCTGTTCAGCGGTATAGACCACCAAAACCAACGCGTCCTCTCCCCTACCGGTGACCTCGCCGAAGCAGCTAAAAACCTCTTTTCCCACCTTCGGGCACTCGACGCGCTTGACCTCGACGTGCTTTATGCCGAACCAGTGCCAAACCTGGGATTAGGCCAGGCCATCAATGACCGGCTCCGGCGTGCCAGTGTCTAATCTCCAGACAAGCCACCGATTACCGTTTTTTATATAAATCAACTAGTTAGCATAATCATAGATTGACAACCCGCAGCTCATCCAGAATGGCGCTATGTTCTAATGCTTCACAGGAGTATGAAGGGGCCATTTAAGCCTCTTACAACAAGTTGCTCCGTCCCTGTAATCCACCCGTATGCACCGCCACCACGGTCGCGCCGGGAGTGAAATACCCCTTTCGGGCCAGTTCGTAGATACCATACAGCATTTTACCCGTATACACCTGCTCAACCTGGACGGGGTGGGGCAACCCGGCCGTTTTTTGCTCGAACAACCGAATGAAATTAAGCAATTCCGGGGTGGTTTTTGCGTAGCCACCGAAATGATACGCCGTTTCCAACCGGCAATTGACATGCTCAGGCAACTCAAAACCAGGCGCTTTCAGGGCCATAAAACCCAGCACGGTGGTCTGGGGCGGGGCCGTTTTGGCCAGCCCAAGTAGGGTACCACCTGTTCCGACAGGGCAGCAAATATAGTCCGGGGCATGGC
>DATHAW010000304.1:0-15936 GCA_035296465.1 Spirosoma sp. | reverse complement strand
TGGGTGGCAATCTTGTGCCGTTTCCGTTTTTTACCGCAAGGCATAATGTAAACAGTGTTTAAGGTTTCATTTATGTCGGCCGACCACCCGGTCGGCCCTGATATCAGTTAGCAGCGATACCAAGAACAGTTATAACAAGCTTAATGCATTTATCAACACTGCCTCTTCGTCGCTGATTACTGTTCATTGTGAAAGCCGGTCCTCATACTCACGGACGGCCGCCAGAATCTGCGGGTCTTTCTCCTGCTTTTTCACCTGCGCCAATACTCGCTTAGCCTCGTCTTTCTGTCCGGCTTCGGCCAAACTAACACCCAGGTAAAACTGTGCTTTACGGCTCGTTGGATTGGTTACCAGTATCTGACGAAACCGTTCTATGGCCCGTCCATATTGATTTGAGCGCATCGACAGTAACCCTAAGTTAAACAAAGCCAGTTCGTTTGTCGGTTCCTGCTGTAATACTTCACGCAAGAGCATAATGCCCTTCATGGGTGTTGGCGTATTGACATACGTCATGGCCATGTTGGCTTTTGCAGCCAGCAGGTTTGGATTTTTCGAAAGGACTTTTTGGTAAAAATCCCGGGTTTTTTGTCCCAGCCTTGTTGTTTTCTGTTCATCGACGGCAAACGTATACGCTTCAAAATAAGCATCGCCTGCCCGAAGCATATTCCGTTCGCTGGGCTGTGTTACTGCCAGCAGATCAGCGTAGTAAGCTGCACTATCGTAACGGCTTACAGTCCTGAACGCGGTAATCAGCTTTTCTCCAGCTGACTCTTTTTGAGCTTGGCCAGCCAACTTAAAAGCAGACCGCAACTCGTCTATTCGCTTTTGGTCATCAGCCGACAGGGGCTGCTCATGAATGGACGACCGGTCAGGCGGGCTTTCGTCAATTGGACCCACAGAAGCCGTTGCATTCAATGAGTCGGCGGTGTTCTCACTGTTACGGCCTGTTGTCTGAGACATACGCCCTCCCCCACTTTGTTTCGTTAACTGCCGGTCTTCGTTACGTACTACCACTTTGGGCAGGGTATACAATCCCACCGTCAGAGCCGTAGCCAGCACTACAACAAGCAGCACGAGTTTATTCATAATGGGAAAGAATCATATGGCAAAAAGTAGGAATACACACGGCCAGCCCTAGCTACTTTACCTACTCAGCGGCTACTTTCGCTTTGTCGCTGGTTTTTACCTGTTCAACAAAAACCTTAGCGGGTTTAAAACTCGGAATAAAGTGCTCGTCAATCACCATAGCGGTGTTTTTCGAGATGTTCCGGGCTACTTTTTTAGCTCTTTTCTTATTGATGAAGCTGCCGAACCCGCGCACATAAATATTCTCTCCCTCGGCCAATGAGTCTTTCACTACCGAAAAGAAGGTCTCGAGGGTATTCGTTACCTCGGCCTTATCGATTCCGGTCTTATCAGCGATCTCCGCAATTACGTCTGCTTTCGTCACGACTTCTTAAACTTTAACGTTTACTGTGTTGTTGAAAATTCGGGTGTCAAAAATGGGAGCACAAAGGTAGAGTTTTCCGGCAAACTATAAAATCCCACTTCGTTCATTTTAAAACTAACGACGTTTTTTCTGTTTTTATTTTGAATTGGCAATCAGACGCTAACGCCACCAAAATGGCATTTGCCGCCACTCTGGAACAGTGGTATGAGCGACATAAACGCAACCTTCCCTGGCGGCACACCCAAGACCCTTATCGCATCTGGCTATCCGAAATAATTTTGCAGCAAACTCGGGTAGCACAGGGCAAACCCTATTACGAACGTTTCGTTGATACGTATCCTACGGTCGGGGCCATGGCCCGCGCAGATGAGCGCGAACTGCTCCGGCTCTGGCAGGGCCTGGGCTATTACTCCCGCGCCCGAAACCTGCACCAGACCGCCCGTTACGTAACCCATGAACTGGATGGGAAGTTTCCCAATACGTTTCGTGACCTGCTTAAAATGAAGGG
Organism: Spirosoma sp.; assembly: GCA_035296465.1. GTDB lineage: Bacteria > Bacteroidota > Bacteroidia > Cytophagales > Spirosomataceae > Spirosoma. The sequence continues at coordinate 13,978 of DATHAW010000304.1, read as the reverse complement.
GGTAGGTGTCTATACGGCGGCTGCTATCGCTTCATTTGCTTTTGGAGAGCGCGTTCCGGTAGTCGATGGAAACGTATACCGGGTGCTGGCAAGGGTTTTCGGAATCGATGAGGACATTACGACCGCCACTGCAAAAAAAACGTTTGCTGCGTTAGCCCTGAACCTGATTCAGGCGGCTGACGATCCAGCTACGTATAATCAGGCCATTATGGAGTTTGGGGCTATTCAGTGTACCCCAATCTCACCCGATTGTTTGCTGTGCCCACTGCAGCAACAGTGCGTAGCGTATCAGACGGGAAATCAACACCGTTTGCCTGTGAAAGCCAGGAAGGCACCTGTTCGCGAACGCTTCTTTACCTACCTAGTTTTTACGAATGGGGTAAACATAGCTTTGCGTGAGCGCACAGATCGTGACGTGTGGCAGAATTTATTCGATTTTTATCTGATAGAAACGGATGGGACCAAGGCTGCATTAGATGAGTTGACCCTGCCTGAGCCTATAAATAATTTGTTGCAGCTAGGGCAGTTGGTGGGTGAGCCAATAGAGGCTGTTCAACTACTCTCACATCAGCGCATCCGGGCTATGTTTTACAGGATTAACCTACCTGACAGCGCCATTGGACGTCTGCCAGCCGGTTTACACTGGTATACGGCTAGTGAGGCAGGCAAGCTGCCAAAGCCCGTATTAGTCACGAACTATTTAGAAAAGTGGTTTGGATAAGTCGGTTTGTTTCAGTATCTTTAATTCTTCTTAAGCCCCACAAATTTTTTATAAGTAACTAATACAACGCAGTATGGCAAGCCTAAATAAAATGACAATAATCGGCAATTTAGGGGCCGATCCTGAGGTACGCTACTTAGACGGTGGTGCTGTTGTTGCCCAATTTAACGTAGCGACGACGGAGAAATTCACAAATCGAAACGGAGAAAAAGTAGAGCAAACGGAGTGGTTCCGGGTTGAGCTTTGGAACGAGCAGGCTAAAGTGGCGGAGAAGTATCTAAAGAAAGGGAATCCTGTTTACATAGAGGGCCGCCTGCGGACGGAAGTCTGGACTGATAAAGAAGGCAAAGAACGCACGTCTTTACGTGTCCGTGCCAACACAATGCAACTACTCGGTGGCCCCGCAGGTGGTGCAGGTTCGGAGGATGGGTATTCTGAAGCCCCCCGTCAGCAGGCCACCCAGCAGACAGCTCCGGCTAACACCCCGGATCGCCGTCAGCAGGCAGCCCCCCAGCAACAGGCTGCTCCTGCTCAGCAAGCTTCTCCTCGTCAGCAGCCGCAACGTAGAGAACCAGATCCGGTGCCGTTTGAGAGCAACAGTGGCGATGACGACCTACCGTTCTAATCCTCATCGGCTCTATTGTTGAACGAGATTTAATGTACATGGACCCCGGTGATCCGCTTTCCCGACAGGTGCCTCCAGTCATCAATGACTGGGGCACCTATTTTGATTTATATGCCCCCTATGTGGCTCTTCTGCTCCTGCTACTGATTGTGGCTGGCTTGGTATCGGCTTCTGAAGCTGCATTCTTCTCTCTCTCACCCGACGACCGCGCCTACTGCCGTGAGAGTAACCATCCTGGCGACCGTCGTATTTCAATGTTGCTTGATCGTCCTAAGCGACTGTTGGCATCACTAGTTATTTTTAATAATCTGCTTAACATCGCCGTTGTCGTTATTGCCATGTATCTGACCTGGGAGTTCTCTCAGGTATCGCGTGGTTCCGGCTGGGTGCTGGTGGGCGTTACGCTAATCGTAACACTGGCAATTGTGCTTTTTGGCGAGATAGTGCCGAAAGTATATGCCAGTCAGAAAAACCTGATAGTAGCTCGTCGAACAGCCCCCCTGGCGCAGATTGGACTGGCGGTGTTCCGCCCCCTGTCGGCCCTGCTGGTAAGCCTCAGTAACCAGGTAGACAAGCGCATTGAGCGCCGGGGCTACAAACTATCGGTTGAAGAGCTAAGTCAGGCCGTTGAACTAACCGGCTCTGATGCCACTACCGAAGAAAAAGAAATGCTTAAAGGCATTGTCAACTTCAGTAACCTGCTGGCCCGGCAGGTGATGCGAACGCGGCTGGATATATCGGCAGTAGCCGACGATTTGACGTTCAGCGAATTGATGGCTCAGATCAATGCCTCTGGTTACTCACGAGTACCAGTTTATCATGATTCGATCGATCAGATTGAGGGTATTCTTTATATCAAAGACCTCCTGCCCTACCTTCATGAAACTGACGCATTTCAGTGGCAAACGTTGCTCCGGCCCGTGTACTTTATCCCGGAGAACAAGAAAGTAGACGATCTGCTACAAGACTTCCAGAAACGACGGGTCCATATCGCCATTGTTGTCGATGAGTACGGGGGCACACGCGGATTGGTAACGCTGGAGGATATTATCGAAGAGATTTTTGGGGACATCAATGATGAATTTGATGATGAAACACCCGTGGGCTACCGGCGTGAAGATGAGCGCACAATAGTTTTTGAAGGTAAATTACCGCTTACCGATGTATGCCGGGTGCTTAATGTAGACGCCACTACGTTTGAAACCATGCAGGGCGATAGTGAATCGCTGGGAGGATTGCTACTCGAGTTGTTTGGCCGTCTGCCCAAAACCGGTGACGAAACCACGTATGCCGGATTTACCTTTCACATCGTGTTGGCCGACGATAAACGGATCAATGAGGTGCGGGTTGTAAAACCTGCCGGTACGCACCAGATAAAAGACAGTATATAGCCCGTTTGATTATCATAAAAGATAGAGTACAGTACATTTGGTTGTCAATATTGACAATTTAGAAAGACGCAGTAATTTTATCCTTAACTGTTAACTAAACGCCAGATGACAGATATCTTATCAAGACTAAAATCCATTGCGAAACGCACCCTGATGCCCGGTGGGCAGCCAAAACCTATTACTGAGTTTGAGTCTGCTACACTGCCCTGGGTTGATAGAGCCGATGCAGATATTGATAGCTTTGTGAAGCAGTATAAGCGCAGTAAAACGCTGCCTTATGACCTGGCCGATAAAATGAGGTTCTGGCAGAAGAACGGTTTTGTCATTCTTGATCAGGCCATCGCAGCGACCTGGCTCGATCAGCTCTGGAATGAAGTAGAGGAATTGATTGAACACCACGAGAAGTACCCCATCAACGTGCGGGTTGACTTGCCTGAGTATGCAGCGCACCCGGTTATGGCCATCAAAGACGTACCGCAGAGTGTGCTTAACGGACCGTTCATTAAATTCCTGGACTTCCACGATAATTCGGTAATCGCCAAAAAAATCATGCTGCATGAGAATATCACGGCGTTTCTGGAAGCGGTTTTTGGCGATAAGGTGGTTGGTATGCAGAGCTTGATTTTTAAGTATGGTAGCCAGCAGGCAACTCATCAGGATTTCGCCTACGTAGTGTCCGAGATTCCTAGTCATTTAGCAGCCGCTTGGATTGCCCTCGAAGACGTGCATATCGACTCAGGACCGCTGTATTATTATCCGGGTTCTCACACAATCAATAAATTTAATTTTGGCAACGGCATTTTTTACAACGATAAATCCACATTGAACCCAGGAGATTTTGCCAACTACCTCGATAAAACCTGTCGGGATGCCGGGATGGAGCGAAAAACCTTGCTGGTTAAGAAAGGAGATGTGCTGTTATGGCACGCGGCTCTGGCTCATGGGGGCGACGCCATTCGTAACCCGGAACTGACCCGAAAATCATACGTATGTCATTATTCGTCTGATAAAGCGTATCGTCACCATCGGCAAAGCCCAACCACTGAACCCGTGCGCCGGACAATAAACGGGGCTGAAGTATTCGCTAATCCAACTATGCCCGATCAGGAAGACATTTTCACCGCGGGAAGAACAATGTAAAAGCGTGTTCCCTTTAACTGACAGCCGCTTACACTGTAGCTATCAGTCAAAGGGAACACGCTTTTATGCTTTATCTTAAACTGCTTACACCCAAAGCCCCCGCCCCTGGTTGTAATCTTCACCAATTTGCCGGATGTCGTCTGCCGAATAGGTCAAAAAACCCTTGCGGCGTAATTGCCTCAACCGCCTTTTCTCCAGCCACGATAGTTTGCCATCGACCAGAACGCCAAACACAATAAGCCGCTCCAGGCTCCGGCGTACGCTGGGAGAGGTCTGCATAACGCGTTCGGCGAAATGACCCGTTAGGCTAGTGTCTGTACGTAAATCAAAGCGATCAACCAAGGTTTCAGTAAGTAGAAAATGAGCGTAGTTGTACTGCCGCTTTAGAATGGCTACGTATTGCAGAGCTTCCAGAATCAGCGGTCTAAACTCATCGCTTTTACCCCACTCGTCATAAAGTTCACTCACAAACTCCCGGATGGTAGAAGGAGCCATAACCCGAACCTGAGCCTCATGCAGCACCTGCCAGGAAATCCAGGTATTCCAGAGGGCATAAATAGGCATACCCGCCAGGTCCGTTACTTGACGCAGGACGTAGCGGCCAATAAATCGCCTTACCAGAAATTTTAGGACCAATGTGCTCAAAGCAGCCTTCACCATGTTGAGCAGAAAAAAGATGGTAAGACCCCAGCGCGGCATATTCAGATACGGGTCAATGCCAAAACGCAGTACCCCCCGGTTGGATCGTTCGAGAGCCGCATCGGCCAATGCCTGCAAATGCCGGTCATACTGAGCATCATGAGCGCGTGGAAACTGACACGCCTGCATGATGGATTTAACCCCCCGCAGATTGACGGCAACGAGTAAACTCACCTCCAGGTATACGAGCAGAATTCCGTAAAGTGCGGTAACGAGTGGCCATTGATAAACCTGGCCGAAAAGTCTGACCGGCGTAGTAACGAAAAGGTCGGGCCAGTAATACTGGGGCAGATACAACAAAAGAACACCCAGTACACCCAGCAGGGCCGCTGTCAGCAATGTCAACGCCTTGGTCCGGCGAATCTGACGGCACTCCTCAGCATTCAGTACGTACGGCTCATCGGTCGGGTGGGCCGTATCGAGTGCCTGGCGCAGGTAACGCATTGCCAGATGGTCGAACGGACCAGTGCTGTTGTTCGGTGGCCGGTTTGACATGGTTGTATCGTAACAGTGGATTTACCGATACAACTCAGGAACGGGCAGGGTTGTTGGCTAATAATCTGTATGTGAACCAACAAAATAGACTTACCCCTCACAGATCGATCCAGGTTCATCGAGCAGTGGAGGCCTGTACGGTGCGCAGTAAATTCACGGGTACAGCTGCTTTCGACAGATATAATAGACGCACATTTACTATGATACGTATTCTGTTTGGGTGTTTGCTAGCCGGTCAGGTAATGGCTCAGGGCGTTACGGTATCTGGCCAGACAAAGCCAGGCCAGTCCCAATCTTCCCAACGGGCTGCGCCAGCCCGTTCTTCTGGGGTTACTCAACGTGATAAGAATGAAATGGCTCAGGTGGCCCTGGCGTTTCTGGCCACACTGTCCCCGGAGCAGCGGCAACAGGCGGTTTTTGCCCCGGATGATCCTGAGCAGTTTGTCTGGTTCTACACCCCACATGAGCGGAAGGGGCTGCCCCTGAAACACATGAATCCAGACCAGCGGAAAGCGGCACTGGCGTTGCTGAAGACCGGCCTTAGCAGCCAGGGATATGACAAAGCCGCCACGATCATGGACATGGAGAATGTGCTGCGCGTGGTCGAAAATCGCCCCCCCAACGACACGTACCGTGATCCCGACAATTTTTATTTCACCATTTTTGGTAGTCCTGATTCTGAAAAGCCCTGGAGCTGGCGGCTCAATGGCCACCATATGTTAGTGCAGTTCATGGTGCAGTCGGGGCCATCGGGTCAGGGCAAAGTGGTTGCGCAGACCCCCACGTTTTTTGGCATCAATCCGGGCCTCCTGCGCAACGATCCCGGGATGGCCGATACCCGGATGGCCGATCCACGCCTGGCTAAGCTACCACAGTATGGGAAACACTTATTTAAACAGGAAGAAGAGAAAGCATTTGCCTTACTGAAAACGATAACGCCAGAGCAGGTGAAACAGGTGGTTCTAGCACCCGTGGCTTATCCGGAAATTCTCTCGACCAATGTGCGCACCGTTTCGATGGAAAAAGTTGAGGGGCTCCGACTAGCAGATATGACCCCGGCCCAACGAACCTTATTTCTTGAACTCCTCCAGACTTACCTGACCAATTACCACGTTACGTTAGCTAATCAGCAAATGGATAAGTTAAAAAAAGATGGATTAGATAATTTGCGGTTTGCCTGGGCCGGTGACCTGACTACCCAGTTAGGGGCCGGAAAAGGCTGGTATTATCGGATACATGGTCCAACAATTTTGATCGAATACGATAACAGTCAGAACAATGCGAATCATGTCCATACTGTTGTACGTGATCTGACAAACGACTTTGGCGAGGATATACTACGCGAGCACTACCGAACCAGTAATCACGCAAAGCCTTAATGGGTTAGCAAAAGACTATTTAACAAATTTTAAGGGAATTGTACAGGCGTTTTTTTTGTAATTTGTGAAGATATTTCGTTTCCAATTCATGAAGAAACTCCTGATTAGTGCGTCGGTTGGTTTGCTCTCGGTAGCAGCATCGGCGCAGCAAACCCAATGGTATCTGCGCGACAAAACCGATAGCACCGTCGGCATTAGTGTTGACCGAACCTACCGCGAACTGCTAAAAGATCGCAAACCCACCCCGGTTGTCGTAGCTGTTATTGATGGGGGCGTCGACGCCAACCACGAAGACCTGCGCCGGGTGATGTGGACCAACACAAAAGAAGTGGCTGGTAATGGCAAAGACGACGATAAAAACGGCTATGTAGATGACATTCATGGCTGGAACTTCATCGGTGGTAAAGATGGCCGTAACGTCAGTTATGAAACGGTTGAAGTGACCCGTCTGTATGCTCAGCTAAAACCGAAATACGAAGGAAAGTCCCGGGCATCGTTGAAGCCGGCTGAGCAGAAAGAGTATGATCTGTTTGTAAAAACAAAGGCTGAGGTCGAGAAGAACCGGGCGCAGTACAAAGCTCAGTATCAGGGCATCAGCCAGTTTTATGATCAATACGTAACGGCTGTTAGCAGTTTGAAAAAAGCGCTGAACGTAACCAAACTCGACACCAATACGCTTCATCAGGCAGCCGACACCATCACGAATGCCGCGCTAAAGCGGCCGGCAACGGGTTTGCTGCGGTTATTGCGTCAGCAGGGCGCTGGTGATACGGATGAAGTTATGAGTGAACTGGAGAAAGCGAACGAACAGCTAAAAGCCCGGGCCGAATACAATTACAATCCTGACTTCAACAGCCGCGACATTGTGGGTGATAACCCCAACGACCTGAAACAGCGCGATTATGGGAATGCCGATGTAGCCGGCCCTCGCCCTGATCATGGTACGCACGTTGCAGGAATCATTGGGGCCGACCGCACCAATAACCTCGGTGTTATGGGTATAGCCGATGCCGTGCAGATTATGAGCGTTCGAGCCGTGCCTGATGGTGATGAACGCGACAAAGACGTGGCCAATGCCATTCGTTACGCTGTCGACAATGGAGCGCAGATCATTAACATGAGCTTCGGGAAAGATTATTCGCCCCAGCGCGAAGTGGTCGAAGAAGCCGAACGCTACGCCCTGGCTAAAGGAGTGCTCCTCATTCATGCGGCCGGCAACGACGGTAAGGACATTGATACGTCTGCCAACTATCCTGCTCCGCGTTTTATGGACGGCAAAGAGATTCCAAATGTCATTACGGTTGGGGCCAGCGCCGAGCTAAACACCAGCGACCTGATTGCGGGCTTCTCGAACTATGGCAAAACGACGGTAGACGTGTTTGCGCCCGGCAAAGACATCTATTCGACCGTGCCGGGCAGCAAGTATGACAGCAACAGCGGTACAAGCATGGCCGCTCCGGTTGTAGCGGGCGTTGCAGCGGTGCTGAAGTCTTATTTTCCCCGGCTAACCTATACGGACATTAAGCGGATTATTATGGAATCAGCCACGCCCTACCAAACGTTGGTACGTCGTCCCGAATCGACCGATATGGTTCCGTTCGCGAGCTTGTCTAAAACAGGTGGCATTGTCAACCTGTACGATGCCGTAAAATTAGCCCTGATGCAAGAGTCGGGGGCGAATGGTAGAGGAAAATAATTGAGTCGAACCAATAGCCCAAGTACCGTTTTGGGGTGCATAGGTGAGCAAGGGGAGTTTGGGCTTACATCGAGCCAGGCTCCCTTTCTTATTGCTTTTGGATGCGTCTGACCCGAAACTGCTGCGTTTTGTCGTCCCCAACAATAACAAAAAACGTTCCGCCCGCCAGACCCGACAGGTCCAGTACGGCCGCTTTGTTTTTCCCATCGCGCTGCAGAACCGCCGTGCGGACCGTGACGCCACGGCTGTCGGCCAGCCGAACCAGGAGGCCGTATGGGGCGGTTGAAGCCAGCGTTACGGTTATTTGCCGGGTAGCGGGGTTTGGATAAACCACCATTTCGTCATCCTGCGTTTCTGGTTCGGCGGCCAGAATGCTCAGCACTACCTCATTTGAACTAGCTTCTCCACAGCCATTCACATTACCCCTAACGGAGTACCGACCCGATCGAACAGCTGTGAGACTTGGCGCCGTAGCTCCCGGAATGGGTACACCATCAAGCAACCACTGGATATTGCTGATTGCGTTGGAGGTGAGCGTAAGCCCATTGACTGTAACAACCGGAACCTGCGCCGACCGAAAGGCCACGGCCACACCCGACGAGCGAACAGGCAGGCAACCGTTGGCTACCTGTACTACGTAGTTACCCGTTGTGGTGGCCTGGAGTGTACTGTTGACAGCACCCGATATAGCTTGATTATCCCGGTACCACTGGTACGATAACCCGGTGCCGGTATTGGCCTGGAGCGTAACCGTTTCACCCTGACAGATACTCGTAGATCCATTGGTCGTTATGGTCGCCGTGGCCGCCAGGCCAAGAGTGGTCGAAACGGGGGTTCGCTGAAGCGCCGGGCAGTCGAGCGATCGAACGCTAATCCCATAAAAGTAGTACCAGGCAGTTTTCAGCGTATCGGACGTATTGAACAAGGCTCCTTTTATGGTTACAATCGGTGAGCCCGAGGCTGTTTTCATCTGATACGGAAACCCACTCACGGCCGTGTTACTGCGAAAGATTGTTGCTCCCTCGGCATAGTCGATGGTGATTTTGTAATCGCCTGGGTTGGGAATACGCAGGTTCAGGGCATAAATAGCCCCCTGATCGTCGGGGTCGTCGGCAAGCTGACCATTGCTGTTGACCACCGTAAGGCTCTGGTTGCGGGTGGGAAGTACATCGAGTGTCACACTCGAAATAACCGTATTATCAAACTTACGAACCGTAAACGTCAGCTTCCCGGCCGAGCCAATGTAAAGCCGGGCCTGTTCAATAAGGAGCGGGACCTGGGTCGAGATAAGGGGGGCCGGGCCGAAGTTGCCCGCGTAGGACCCACCGCCGAACGCCCGCTTGTCGGCCGGACCGATGGTACCGGAAAAATCGTTCAGCATGGCATAAAACTGTCCGCTTGCCGGCAGTGCCCTGACACCGGTTCGGTTACCGGCTGCCAGTAGGCTACCGCCCGTTGGCGTGTCATACCAGAAGGCCATTCCGCCCCCGGTGTTACGTAACAAAATGGCCGTGTCGCTGCCGCAACGAGTGGCTTCAAACAGTCCGTTGGTTGGCGCAGGCTGGGCAGTGCGTGTTTCGATGAGGGTGTTGTTCGCCCGGTTCAAGTCGCTGGCAAGCGCGGTGGTGATGGCAAATCGGTACGTTCGGCCGGGTGCCAGCGTAATGCCGGCCGGTGTATTGAGCGTTAGCAGACTTTCGCGGAAGGCAGCCACGCTCGGCACCGTACCCGTTACGGTTGCCACATCGGCCCCATCAGCATCACTAATCCTGACACGTACCGGTACATTAGTCTGTACGGCACTGCCATAATTACGCACCCGCACGGCTAACGCAAGAGTGGTATTCGTTCGGCTGCAGAAATTCACGTCAGGCGAAACAAGCGCGGATGCGCCTACGTCGTTGATTGTCTGCACCACATTCAGGGTATAGTCCTGGGTTTCTCCATTGCCGTAGCTGCCACAGGCCGTCACAAGGCCCGCATTATACGTTTCGGTCGCCACAATACGCAGCCTGACGATCTGACCGCTTTGAACGGTGGCTGGTACGGTTACTATCGTGGAAAATTGGCCGGTATTGCTCAGCCCACCCGAGACACCGACGGTTTCGCCGGCATCGTCGAAACTGCCATTCTGGTTCCAGTCGACAAACGCCTTTACAACGGCATTCTTGGATACCCCACATGTTCCGAGTGTCACCGTCAGGGGGAGTTGCTGGTCAGGCTGAACCGATGTGCTTACAGCTAAAAAGTCTGAATATGTAGTGCAGCCATCGCCCCCGGTCTGGTTGATGTTGCCAAGCTGTACCCTGCTTATTTTGGTATCGGCTGATGAAGTAGCTTTCGATTCGCAGTACGCCTTGCCCCCAATGCCACTCACTAGCAACGCAAAGTCCTGCTTCGCGCCACTTAATGTGCCTTTATGCGTAATGGTGAGCGTATAAGATTTTCCCGGAATGGGATTCCCGATCAAAACCTGCTCTACGTTGTCACGAATGTTGTCGCCCCGCGAGGCTGGGCTGTTGGGGTTTTCAGGGTCAAGAACCCAGGGCTGTACCGTAGTGTTGCCGTCGCTGACGCGTACATCGAGGTCATTAATGAGCCGGGGCGTCCGGTCGTTGAGTGCCGATGTAGCTGTTCCGGCGGGGTCGTTCCAGCAGATGGTGACCACCAGCGGCCCGCGGCCCGATGCTACCACCGGCAGCGTATAAGTTTCGCTCTGGTTGAGGGTTCGTTCGTCGATCAGGTAGTTCTGGTCGGCATTTAGGATGGCGCGTCCGGCCCGTTCGGCGTTGAGCAATCCCCAGCCGTTTCGATAGTCGGGACCGGGGGCAGGGCCCGCTTCGTCAGCCGTGTGCAGCACCAATCCTTTGAGCGTGGAAGACCGCAGAAATCGACCACCCGTACGCTGCGCAAATAATTCCTGCAGGAGCAGCACGGTTCCCGCTACGTTGGGCGACGCCATAGACGTACCACTATACACTACGTAAGCGCTGTCACTTTGTGAACTTGAAGAAAGAACCGCCACGCCCGCCCCAACAATATCGGGTTTGATCCGCCCGTCGTCGGTTGGGCCCCAACTGCTGAAGTTGCCTAAACTAACGTCGGCAGCCTGATTGTAGCCATAACTGAGTGCGCTGATAGCTCCAACTGAAAGGATATTTTTGGCCGTGCCATACGTACTGATCTGGCCGTATCCATCCTGTTTAGCGCGTGGAATCGTACTGATGGTGTTGCTGGTGCTTAAAAAATAAGGCTGACCATCACCCGGTCCATTGTCGCCATGGTCGTTGCCCGCCGACTTAACAATGAGGTAGTAGGGTGCCGTATGAGCGATCTGATCCCAGGAACGGGCAACTCCATTATACAGGCCAAACTTATAGTCTTCTGTTTTGCTGATGGTTGTATCGCCCCACCATTCCCACTTGGTGGCGGTGGTTCGGTTGTCGTTAAAAACCCAGCCCGTCTGTGAGCCATAGGAGTGGTTTGATACCAGCAGATTGGCCGCAGCCCCGCTCATCTCCGACACGTCGCTCTGAAAATCATAGGCCCGCAGGTTCGTGCCGAATGCCATGCCCTTTACCTGCGGGTTAACGCCACCGGCCAAAAGAATACCCGCTACGTGCGATGCATGCGAATCGAACGTTGTGGCGTTATCAACTTGTGTCACCCGGCTGGCCGATGCGCCGTTCCGAAATTCGACGTGGGAGCTTCGCACTTTGCCCCCATCCCACTGGGCAAGTTTATCGGTCAGCGTACTACCCGACAGCGATACGCCCAAACTGCCACCGGCATATAATGAAGTCGTGCGCGTCGTTTGCGCAGCCCGCACAACGCTGTAGGTAGCATCATAGAGCAACTCGCCCCGCTCACTAATACCCCGAAGCAACAAAACCGTACCATCAGCCCGACGTTGTTCTACAGGCCGGTTTAATCGTCTGGCTTCGGTCAGCGCCTGCTGGTAGTTTGTTAGGTCCAGCGTCGTCAGGCTTTTTTGCAGATCGAGTTGTTGCGCCCGCTGCTGTACGCTGTATTGCGGCAGCGGCTGAGCCGTCAGGGCCGTAGTAAGGGTGCCAACAAACAAGGGTGTTAGAAAACGATCAACCTTAAACGGTAACTCTGTTTGCATACAGATGACGATGGCCCGATTTATGCTGGTATCGAATATATAGATTTAATACGAGAATATGGCTAACACCGTCGCGCCAAGGGTTGGTTTTATGGTAATGTCAATAGTAGGTACGGTAACGAAAGCAGAACAGGCAAATAAATTTAGCCTCTACCTAGCTCAACTGTGCCCCAATCTGCGTTATTTCGCAGATAGACTATTCTTGAGTTTCAGCATGGTAGGTATAATTATGGGCAGCCTTTCCGACCGCAGCATTATGCAGGAAGCCGCCAATGTCCTGACCGAGCTGGGTATAACGTGGGAAATGGATATTGTCTCGGCCCATCGGACACCCGAGAAGATGGTCGACTACGCTAAAACGGCTCGCAGCCGGGGCCTTCGTGTGCTTGTTGCCGGAGCAGGTGGAGCAGCTCACCTGCCTGGTATGGTGGCGTCGCTCACTACGTTGCCCGTGATTGGTGTTCCTGTCAAATCGAGCAACTCCATCGATGGCTGGGATTCAGTCCTATCTATTTTACAGATGCCCGCCGGGGTTCCGGTAGCTACAATGGCTCTCAACGGAGCCCGTAATGCGGGTATCTTGGCAGCTCAGATTCTGGGTACGTCCGACGAAACGGTTGCCCAACGCCTGAGCCTGTTCAAAGAAGAATTAAAAGATAAAGTGGCCGATATGAGCCGCTCACTAAAGGAAAAGTCAGCATAAATTTCTGAGCTTCAGCAACTAAATGCTTAGCATAGTGGCCTGTCAGGAACTAGAAACAGGGTTTAACCAATTTCGCACACCCATTTATATCATCTAATACCTTAATGGAAACCGAGAATCAAACCACTTCCTCAAACCCCCGCACAGCCGGAGGTTCGGGTTTGCCTGCCCTCACCCTGATTGTGCTGCTGGGTCTCATTGCAGCTCTGCTCTACGTTGGCTACGACTACATCACCGACAATACCAACGGGTCAGATGAACTGACCAGTATGCCGCTCGATACGGTTTCACAGCAACCGCTGGCCCAGAACAACCCCGAAATGCTGATGTCGCCCGAAGAAGTCGATACATCGTCGCAACCCGCCCCAGTCGACCTCTCGCAGGCCACGCCCCCCGCAGACGCACCCGTTGCCGATGCCAGAGCCGAGGACGTAGCCGAAGATAACCGCGAAACCACCGCTGGTAAACCCAGCCCGACCGAGAAAGTAGCGGTTAAGAAACCGGCGCCGAAACCAGCCGTTGAGAAAGTGACTGTAAAGCCGGTCGAAAAACCAAAGGCAGAAAATCCCAAAGTTGAGAAGCCGAAGGAAGAAGTTGCAGTCGTAAAGCCTAAACTTGCAGCGGGTGGTGTGTCAAGTTCGTATACGGTTGGCGCGGGCGAAACATTTTACGGCGTAGCAAATCGCTACAATATGAAACTTAGCACCCTGAAAGAACTAAACCCCGGCGTGTCAGAAAGTGACGTGAAAGCCGGAGTTACCAAACTGACTGTCAAAGCCATGGCTGTTCATACCGTCGGGCCTGGCGATGTACTCCGAGTGGTGGCCCAGAAGTATGGCGTCAGTAAGGAGGCCCTCATGAAGGCAAATAAGAAAAGTAAAGACATTGCTACCCGGGGCGAAAAGCTCATCATCCCCTTTCCCGATAAGCAGTAGCCAATAGGTCAACTCTGAGGGCCAAAACCCACCCGTTGGAAGGGGTGGGTTTTGTATTTTTTCATCAT
>DATHAW010000303.1:0-4057 GCA_035296465.1 Spirosoma sp. | reverse complement strand
GGCCACCGCCTACTCCTCCAAAGAGAACAAAGGCACCGATCGCCACGAACCCATGCTGATGACTATCACCTACGGGCAAGGCCGGATTTTTCACACCCCCCTGGGCCATATGGATTATTCGGTTGAATGCGTTGGGTTCATCACCTGCCTGCAACGGGGCGCTCAGTGGGCGGCCACCGGCAAAGTCGACATTCCCATTCCCTCGGATTTTCCCACTCCCACCGCTACCCGTCAACGGCGCTTTGCCGAGTAAAGGCTATTGACAGGAGACAGGAGACCGCTAGTCAATGAGCTCCCCGTATCCGGGTTTGAGTTTCTTACAGCTAGGGGACTACTTGATGTTTAAAAATCGATCGCAAAATTCACAATCGGTCCATGGCAATATATAGTCTGTCATTACACTACAGAACAGTCTCCAAATAGTGAGGATTTCATGAACGATTTAGAAATATATAGAAAACACAATAACTCCTTAATTTACAGGATACTATGAGTTCAAAAAAATGATATAAACAGCCATTTATTGAACGAAATTGCGTTGACAAACACTCAGAAAACTCTAGGGTAAAGACAGTCTGCCAATGAGGCAAAGTAGGAGATAAAATAGACCCGTAGCTGAGACAGAGGACATCATCCACTTTTTTAGTTTAGTGCGTGGTAGAAATTTACCTACCACGATAGTCATTACTTTTTGTAGCTTGCCATATGGGCAATAATTCAACTTACTCAATGGAATCGTACTGAACACCAGCAGGAGCAACAGAAAATGGTCCAGCGCTGCTACGTTTTACTCAAATTCACTACGCTGCGACTGTTTATGGTGCATTTATACCGGCTTGTGCTATTGGTCTTACCGCTGATGACTGGATTTGCCCAGTCAGACCCTTCCCCGGGTAAGTCCCCAAATAAATCCCCGCAATATCCCCACGCCAATCAATTTGAGCATCTGTCGCTTAAAGACGGACTGTCCAATAATTCGGTAACGGCCATTCTACAGGACCACAAAGGGTTCATGTGGTTTGGCACAAAAGAAGGGTTAAATAAATACGACGGACATACCTTCACGATCTTCCGGCCCAATCCGGGCCAACCCACCCGTAGTTTTCAAAACAGTTACATTAGGGGCCTGTGCGTAGGTCTCTCCGATCAGTTGTGGGCGGTCACCGCAGGGGGAGGCCTGCATGAAATCAACACCAGAACCGGGCTTGTCACCCCCCATCCCATTCTGGCTACCGGGGCCAACCGATGGAATCAGCAAAGTTCGGTATACAAAGATAGCCAGAACCTGCTCTGGGTGAGTTCGTCTGCGGGCCTGGCCCGCTATGAGTCAGCGCGGCATCACTTCACCCTGTATCCGGCACCGGATCCGGAAGCACCCGTTATAACCGTCCTCGAAGATCACCAGCACCGATTCTGGGTGGCTACCGTGCGGGGGTTGTACCTGCTGAATCGGGTAACGGGTCAGTTCACAGCCGTACCCGTTCCGGGCCTGACCGGCAGCCAACCTTATTTTGTTTCACTTTATCAGGATAACCAGGACAGACTTTGGCTGGGTACGGCTACGGCGGGCTACAGCCTGTTGCGGCTGGATCTTCGCCATCAGCCCTGGCGTCTGGAACCCTATAACCCCGGTGGAAAGCTCAGTCCGTTTATGTGGCGCAACACAATCCATCAGGATTCGGCGGGACTTGTCTGGGTGGGCACAACCAATGGCTTACACGCCATCGATCCGGTCTCCGATAAAGTCGTCACCTATCGGACGGATCCCAATACGGAAAAGGGCATTAAGAGTAACAACGCTTCGGCGGTGTACCATGACCGGTCCGGTACGCTCTGGGTAGGAACTGATAACTGCATCGACCGACAGGCGGTCAGGACAAAACCGTTTAAGACCTACCAGATAACGCCCCATGAGCGGATGCCCTACCGACCCGAAAACAGGGTCAATGCCCTGTTCAGGGATAGCCGGGGCCAGCTTTGGTTCAGCAATTCAACCACGGTATATCGACTATCAGCCAATCGAGCCCAGCTTGACAGCATACCGCCTTACAAGCTGGGCTCGATTGGGCAACACAAAAACCCGGTAAATTCCTTCTTAGCCGACGGACCGGATGGTATCTGGTTCGGCACGAGCGATGGCTTATACCACCTCGACCAGAGAACCGGTCACTATACCGGGTATCCTTCGGCCATTTTGGCCCAATACGTCCATCGTGGGCCAAGGGGCGATCTTTGGGTTGGGGGCGAAGGCGGGGTAGCCTCCTTCAATCCAGCCACCCATCAGTACACCTACTACACCCATAAACCAGGGAAAGCGGGTGGGCTGCCGGACAAATACGTGTATGGGCTGCTGGTGAGCCGAGCCGGGGATGTATGGATCCTGATCAACCAATTGGGTATCTGTCGGCTGAATCCCAAAACCGGCCGCATGATTCGCTACACGGTGGGGGCCAAAGGCCACCTTAATACGAACGATGTACTGTCTATCCACGAGGATAAAGACGGCATCATCTGGATTGGAACCCATGGGGGTGGGGTAAATCGGTTTGACCCAACCACGGGCCTGTTTTCGGCCATCACCCATCAGGACGGCATACCGGGCAACAGCGTGGTCGGTATTACGAGTGATGGGGCGGGACAGCTGTGGGTTAGCACCGATGAAGGCCTTTGTCGGGTTGATCCCAAAGCCAGAGCCGTTCACCGTTACGAGGTTAGTGATGGTTTACCCAGCAATGATTTCTTGCATCACGCTGTCTTTAGGCAGCCCCATGAACTCTTTTTCGGTACCGAGAACGGAATTGTCCTCTTCGATCCGGCCCGTATTCGCGATAATACCCACCCCTTTCCCGTTTATATCACCGAGCTGACCATCATGGATAAACCGCGGGCGCTGACCGACAGCGGGATCCAGCTGAAACACGACGAGAACAGGCTGTCGTTCGGCTTTGCGGCCCTATCCTACGAACAGCCCGGGCAAAACCAGTACGCCTATCAACTCGTTGGGGTCAACCCGAACTGGGTTCCCAACGGGAACCGTCATGAGGTCAACTTCACCAGCCTGCCACCGGGCACCTACACCTTGCGGGTAAAAGCCGCGAACAGCGACGGGTACTGGTCTACTACGGGGGCGTCGGTTCAGGTGATTATCCATCCGCCGTGGTGGGCCACCTGGTGGGCCTATGGCCTGTACGCGCTGCTGGCGGGCGGGGCCATCTGGGGCTCCATCCGGTTTTATACCAACCGGCTCCGGCAGCGTCAGGAGTCTGAATTCAATCGGAGGCAGGCCGAACAACTCCAAGCCGTCGATGAGCTAAAGACGCGTTTTTTCGCCAATATCACCCACGAGTTTCGCACCCCCCTTTCGCTGATCATGGCCCCGGTGGAGAAACTGCTCCAGCAACGCCAGTTTGCTGGGCCCCTGCTCACAACGGTACACCGCAACGCCGGGCAGCTCCTGCGGCTTATCAATCAACTACTGGACCTCTCAAAGCTGGAGGGCCACCACATGAGGGTTTCCCGGCAGCAGGGGGAGGTAGCCGACTTTATCCATCAGATCGTAGCCGTGTTCGAGCGAGCCGCCGAGCAGCAAGCGGTAACCCTGACGGGCATGCTGGACCAGCTACCCACCCAGGAATCTATATTCGACGCCGATAAGTGGGAAAAGATTCTGATCAATCTGTTATCCAACGCACTAAAGTTTACCCCGGCGGGGGGACACATAACCCTGACGGGTCTGCCCATTTGGGTAGGAGAGGAGTTGGCGGGGGTGCAGTTCGAACTGGCTGATTCAGGCATTGGCCTAGCACCCAATGAACTGCCTCATATTTTTGACCGCTTCTACCAGGCCGATACGTCGAATACTCGTGCCTATGAAGGCACGGGCATTGGGCTGGCTTTGGTCAAAGAACTGATCGACTTATTGGGCGGCACCATTACGGTAGAGAGCCAGCCCAATGTGGGTACTACGTTTCGCCTGACCCTTCCGGTCGGGCCGGTATCCTCAGGCGTTGATGCCCTTCCCGTCAGCCGGACGGCACCTCAACTAGAGGCCCACGTT